>JBBSFO010000040.1:0-15336 GCA_038238655.1 Thermomicrobiales bacterium
CAGTCGGCGTACTCCGCCATCGTCCAGTCGTGCGGCGGATCGGACGAGCGGCCATAGCCCGGCGCATCCCACGCGATCACATCGAACGCGTCGGCAAGCCCAGCCAACTGCGGCCGCCACGCGGAAGCATTCGCGCCGATCCCATGCAGCAGCACGAGCGGCTGCCCCTGCCCCGCGCGATCATAGGCGATCTCCAACCCGCGCACCGTAACGTGCCCTGCCATTGCCATCTCACCCTCCATCGGGGAGAAACCGGGGATTTACCGCAGAGACGAAGAGGACGCAGAGAGGGAGGAGGAGAGAGAAAGGCTGTTTGCTTTTACCCGCTTTTCTTCCTCTGTGTTTCTCTGCGTTCTCTGCGTCTCTACGGTAAATCCCCGGTTTCTTCTCCCGTACTCCGTGCGTTCCTGGGATCATATAATGGTTCGCGGGCGACGGTTGCGGCGTGGCGCGTGCCGAAAAACTGGATCGTGACCGCCGTGCCGGGTGTCGCATAGGCCGTAGGCAGGTAGCCGTAGGCGATGCTTTTGCCGACGGAATAGCCGTAATTCACACTCGTCACGTAGCCGAGGACGCGGTCGCCATTAAGGATCGGTTCCTTGCCCATCACGACGACGCGCGGATCGTCAAGCGTCAGGCAGCAGAGTTGGCGTGCGATTCCTTCTGCCTTGGTGCGCAGCAACGCCGCGCGACCGAGAAAGTCGCCCTTTTTCAGATTGACCGCGAAGCCGAGGCCCGCTTCGTACGGGGTGTATTCGGTGTGGATGTCCGCGCCCCAGAGGCGATACCCCTTTTCCAGGCGGAGCGAATCGAACGCACCGCCGCCCGCCGCGATGATACCGATCGGTTGCCCCGCTTCCCAGAGCGTGTCCCAGAGCGCGCGGCCATACTCGGTCGGCGTATACAGTTCCCAGCCGAGTTCGCCGACGTACGAGACGCGCGCCGCGTGGACGGGGATGTGGCCGACCGTTACGGAGCGCGCGGTGAAATACGGGAAGCCCGCGTGCGAGTAATCATCCGCACTCACGCGCCGGATACAATCGCGGGCGCGCGGCCCCCAGAGGCCGATGCAGCACTGGCCGGACGAAACGTCGCGGATTGTCACGGAGCCGTCGGCCGGCAGGTGGCTGCGGAGCCAGGCGAGATCGTGCATGCCGGATGCGCCGCCCGTGATGAGCAGGAAGCGGTCGGCGGCGAGGCGCGTGATCGTCACATCGCACCGGATACCGCCGCGCGCCGTGAGCATCGCCGTGTACGTCACCTTGCCGATGGGCCGGTCCATCTGGTTCGCCGCCATCCACTGGAGGTAGCCGAGCGCACCCGGCCCGCTGATTTCCAGTTTCGTGAACGGCGTCAGATCGAAGAGCGCGACGCGCTCCCGCGTTGCCAAATGTTCCGCACCAATGATCGGCGACCAGTTGCGCGCCGTCCATGCGGTGCGTTCCGGCCACAATGCGCCGCGCCGGGTCAGTTCGGCCGCATTCGCGGCGTACCATTGTGGCCGCTCCCACCCCGCGCTCTCAAAGGAGTGCGCGCCCAATGTTTCCTGTTGCTGGGAGAAGGGGCTGAAACGCAGATCGCGCGCCGCCATCGCCTGATCGAGCGGATGGATGACATCGTAGACCTCGATGTATTGCCGGTTCGCGCGGGCGCGGATGTAGTTATGGTTCAGTGCGTGGCGGTGGAAGCGATTGAGGTCGCTTTCGCGCAGGTCAATGCTCGGCGTGCCCTCGATGATCCACTCCGCCATTGCCCGCCCGACACCGCCCGCGTGCGTGATCCAGACGGCCTCGGCGGACCAGAAGCCGCGCGCATCGGGCGATTCGCCGAGGAGTGAGAAGCCGTCCGGCGTGAAGGAAAAGAGACCGTTGAAGACCGAGGCGATCCCGGCGTCACGCAGGGCGGGGAGACGCGCGTAGGCGTCCTCCAGAGATTCCGCCATGTGTTCCGGCGTGTACGGCATGATCGCGGGGTGGTCGTTCGCGAGCAACTCTTCGGCGTCCACGGGCAGCGGGTCGTGCCGGTAGGAGCCGAAACCGTAGGCGTTGCCGTACTGGCGGAAATAGAGGTCCTTGTCCTGATGGCGCAGGATCGGGTGGCGCAGGACGGCGCGCTCGCCCGCCAGTTCCGGGAGCGGGTTCGTCTTGGCGAAGATGTGCTGCATTGGCGTGAGCGGGATCGGCACGCCCGCCATCTTGCCGATCAGCGGCCCCCAGATGCCCGCCGCTGAAACGACTATCTCCGTCGCGATGCGTCCCTGCGCCGTGACGACCGCCCGCACGTGCCCGTCGGCGACTTCGATGCCGGTAACGGGCGTGTGTGCGTGGAAGGTTGCACCCTGCGCCGACGCTTCAGCGGCCAGACCGCTCGCGATCTCCGCCGCATTGACGACGCAATCGCCGGGCACGTAGAGCGCGCCGTACAAATCATCGGTGCGCAGGAGCGGGATTAGGTGGCCGACCTCATCCGGCCCGATCAGGCGTGCATCCAGCCCCCACAACATCGCCTGCCCGACGCGCCGTTTCAACTCCTCCCATCGCGTCGGCGTCGAAGCGATCTCCATGCTGCCGGTGCGCCAGAAGGCCGGTTCCGGCGTCTTCACCTGGTTGTAGAGTTCCGCACTCCACATCGCCAGTTGCGTGACGCTCTTCGAGACATTGTGCTGGAACATCATCCCCGGCGCGTGAGAGGTCGAGCCCCAGTTTTGGCCGAGCGGCCCTTGTTCGAGCACGACGATGTCGTGCCAGCCCATCCGCGTGAGAAAGTACGCCGTGCTGCATCCGACGATCCCCGCGCCGATAATCACGACCTTTGCTCTCGCATGCGTCTGCATCCTGCGCCCCTTTGTTGTGCCATCACTTGCGTGCCGCCGCCCCGTGCCATGCCGCCGAACGGTGGGAGAAGGAACCGAAATGCTACCGCCTCCGCGCCGCTTCTTCAACAGAGGTCAGAGAGTGGACGCCGCGACATGCTGACACGCGGCCTATGCCGCGCGTCACGTTAATGATACTCACTGAGGCTGGAAATCAGATCTCGTTATCCAAGCGAGGCCAGAGTCGCTGGACACATATTGATCGCGTCGGGGCGAATCGCGTCCTCGCCGTTCTCGCCCGGCACACCGATCTGCGGCAGCGACTAGCGGATAAACAGGAGGATGGATCCCGCGAGTAGCAGTCCCATCGTCACGTTGAAGATTCGCGCGGCCCGCTCGGTGTGGAGCAACCGCTGCACACCGGCCCCGGCCGCCAGCCAGACGAAACAGCTCGGGAGCGCGGCGGCGATGAACAGCAGGGCGAGGGTGACCGATTGCCCGAGCGCATCGCCCGCTTCCGCCCGGAGATAGGTACCGATCGCACCGGCGCAGACCAGCCACGCCTTGGGGTTGACCCATTGGAAGGCTGCTGCTCCCCAGAACCCTACGCGGGCCCGGTCCTCTGTCTCCTCGCTGCGACCCGCCGTGGCGATCTTCCACGACAACCAGAGTAGGAAGCCGATGCCGCACCACTTGAGCCCCTGTATAATCAAGGGATTATTGAGAACGATACTCCCGAGCCCGAAGGCGACGAGGAACATCATGAGCCCCATCCCGACGACCTGCCCAACCAGGGCCGAAAGCCCACGAATGACACCGACAGCGGCGCCCGTGGACGCCAGGATCATGTTGCTCGGTCCCGGCGTAATGGCCGCCACCACCGCGAAGAGCAAAAAGGCGATCGCTTGTCCGACTGTCACAGTTGCGGCCCCTTCTCGTCCGGAGAACATCGGGATCGGTCGCGATGCGTAACGAGCGTAGCAAATCCGGCGGGGTCGGTCTTGAACGATCGTGCGGCGAGTCGCCTGCCGATTGGTTGCGGAGTACCGATCCAGAGAACGGGGTTGAATTGCTGGAAGCCTGGTTCCAGGGGACCGCATATCACAAGCATCGCCACGACACCTACGCCATCTGTCTGACGACAAGCGGCGTCCAAGCCTTCGACTATCGCGGCGCCGGCGAGATTAGCAGGCCTGGTCAGGTCGTGGTGCTGCATCCCGATGAGATCCACGATGGCCATGCGGGGACGCAGGCGGGTTTCGGGTATCGCCAGCTGTACGTCGAACCGGCGCTGATCTTCGACGCCGTACGGGTGCTGCGCGGTCATGCGTGCGCGTTGCCGTTTGTATGTCTACCTGTGATTACGAACCCGAAACTGTCCAGAGCCGTCACTGCCGCCTTTGAAGGCGGGCGCGAACCGCTTGCCATCGACAGTCTGATCGTGCGATTAGCGGAGGGGCTGCTCGATGCCGACCCGTCGTGCACGCAGGTCCCCAGCCCGCGCACCTCGATGTCGCGATGCTCCAACGGGCACGCGAGTTCCTCGATGCCGAGAAGACTCGCGTCGTCCGCTCTGCGGAATTAGAAGCCGTGACAGGCCTCACACGCTACGACCTGGCGCGCCAGTTTCGCTTGATGTATGGGACGAGCCCCTACCGCTATTTGCTCATGCGGCGACTGAAGGGTGCGCGCGAGCTGATCGCGCTGGGCCGACCATTGAGTGAGGTGGCAGTGGACGTCGGGTTTGCGGACCAGGCGCATTGCGCACGGATGTTCAAAGCAACGTTCGGGCTCACGCCTGCGCGCTACCGTGCGCTGAGTCGGTCAACACGCGAAGTCGCATGATACCGACGATTCGCGGCGAGCGCTCGTCGCAGGCAAGCCCTCACAACAGTATGTCGAGTCCCATGAGGAGCGAAGGAGAGCAGTTCGCCAGCAACCTGACAACGATGTGTCACGTGACTTCCGACTTGGTTTGTCGTCATCCGCCATCCGGTCGCGCTTGCTCGATCAACCGGCCGATAAAGAAGCTGAGCCAGAGCAGACCGATCACACCGGCGATTGCCACGGATAGCCCGGCGGTGTATCCGGCACGCACCGCGACGTTATAGGTAAAGACCGCGATGACGACGCAGACCCCGATCGGTACGGCGACCGCGAGCGGCGATAACCGCACTCGCGCCTTCTTCTGCATCCTCGTACCTCCCCCATGTATCGCGTCGCCCGCATGTACTATTGTGCTCACTCGTAGCGCAATGCGTCAATCGGCTTGAGGGCAGCAGCCCGCTGTGCCGGGTACACCCCGAAAAACAACCCTGTCGCCACCGCAAACCCCACCGCGATGAAGATGGACTGGATCGAGACGAGCGTCTGCTGGTAGAACCGCCCCACCAGGTACGACGCCACCACGCCCAGCACCACCCCGGTCAGCGCGCCGATCAGGCTCATCACGACCGACTCGGTGATGAACTGGGTGAGGATGTCCCGCTTCTTCGCGCCGATTGCCTTGCGAATACCGATCTCGCGTGTGCGTTCAGTGACGGAGACGAGCATGATGTTCATGATACCGATGCCGCCGACGAGGAGCGAGATGGAGGCGATGACGAAGAGGAAGATCTGGTACGTCTTCTGCGTGTCCCGCGCGGCTTGCAACTGGTCGGCTTGGTTCGTGACCTGCCAGTCGGGCTGTCCCGACTTTGTGCGGTGCTGGGCGCTCAGCACATCGTTCGTCTCGCTGATCGCCTTATCCACCGTGTTCGGGCTGGTTGCCTTGACGTAGATCGTGCTCACCACCTTGCCCGCGCCGGTCGGCGCGCCGCCGCGACCACCGGTCAGTTTGGCCATCGCGGTCGTGATCGGCACGTACACCTCGTTGTCCAGCGAGCCGAAGCCGTTGCCGCCCTTCGCCTCCATCACCCCGACCACCTTGAAGCTGGTGCCGTTGAGGCGGATCGTTTGACCTGTCGGATCGCTATCGCCGAACAGCGCCGTCGCGATGTTCGCTCCCAGCGCGGCGACCGGCTGCGTGCCCGTCACGTCGCTGTCCGAGATGAAGGAGCCGATCGTCGGGTTGTAGGAGTGGACGTCCGTGTACGAGGGCCAGACGCCAATCGCCGCGCCGAAGGTGTTCTTGCCGCCGCCGGTGATCTGCCCACCGCGCTGTACCTCGGGGGAGACGACGCCGCAGTCCGGGCACTGCGTCGGGTCTGCGAGCGCGGTGGCATCGGCGAGCGTCAGGGTCTGCGACTGGTTGCCGGTGGCGACGCCGCCCGCCGACTGACTCGCGCCCTGAATCGTGATGAGGTTGGTGCCGTTGCGCTCCAGCGTCGCGAGCGCCTTCGCGACGACGCCGTTGCCGTAGGCGAGCAGGGCGATCACCGAGGCGACGCCGATGATGATGCCGAGCATGGTGAGGATCGTGCGGGTAACATTTGCCGAAAGGCTGTGGATGGAGGAGGTGAAGCTTTCGGAGAGCGGCACGCCGCCGCCCCCCTTGCGCATCGTCGGCGGCGTGCCGAGGCGGACGATGCGTGCGTTATCCGCCTCGTGCGCCCGGTTGCGCTCGGTGATCGTCGGTTGGGAAACGGGTTGGATCGCCTGTGCCATCATGCCCTCCTTAGACCGCCGCGCGAGCGGTCGGGAATGGGACGACGACGCGCCGTTCCAGTTCCGCCGCCGCGTTCCGCTGTGTGGCTACCGGATCATCTGCACCGAGGTAGCCGTCGCGCACGCGCAGGATGCGGCGCGTGTACTGCGCGATGTCCGGTTCGTGCGTGACGAACACGACCGTGATGCCGAGGTCTTCGTTCAGCCGCTGGAAGATCTCCATTACCTCGACCGAACTGCGCGAGTCGAGCGCGCCTGTCGGCTCGTCTGCGAGGATCAGCGAGGGGCGCATCACCAGCGAGCGGGCGATGGAGACGCGTTGCTGCTGGCCGCCCGACAACTCGTTCGGCTTGTGGTCCAGCCGGTCGCCGAGGCCGACCGATTCGAGGGCATCCACCGCGCGCTGGTGCCGCTCCTCGGGCGGCACACCAGCGTAGAGCATCGGCAGCTGGACGTTATCGAGCGCGGTGGTGCGCTTGACGAGGTTGTAGGATTGGAAGACGAAGCCGATCTTGCGATTGCGCACACGAGCCAACTCATCGTCGGCGAGCGTCGCGACATCCTGACCGTCGAGCAGGTATTCGCCATCGGTGGGGGTGTCGAGGCAGCCGATGACATTCATCAGGGTGCTCTTGCCCGAACCGGATGGCCCCATGATCGCGCAGAACTCGCCGTCGGCGATGGTGAAGGTGATGCCCTTGAGGACTGTGAGGTCCATCTGGCCTGTCTGGTAGACCTTGGTGATGTCGTGCAGTTCAATCGTCATTGATCGCTCCTACCCCGGTATCGTTCACGGTGAAAGGGCACGTCGCTGTGCCATCTTTGCTTGGCAGCGTAACGGTTCGCCCTGAGTGTAGGATGAGCACGGAGTAAAAAGGCTGCAAAGCGCGCCTCAAAAACGCTTCGCATATTGTCTGTGCCTGTCTTCGGCGTACCAGCGGTGCCGCAAAGCGGGCGGCGGACAGCTGCGCAACACCGCGATGGTCCATTGCCCGCTCGCAGGATTGAACGGGTGGAGCGAGATGCCTTCGAAGTCCTCATGTCCGCGAGATCGGTCGGAAGTCGTCAATGATACCTGTGTCGCTGTGGATCAGCTCGCACTCACCTGGGCAGCGAAGCGCAAACGACGCGCGGCACAGGCCGCGCGTCGCTGTGCTTGATAGTAGTGAGGATTACGGGGCGTAGAAGACCTGAATCGAGCCGAACACCCGGAACTTCAGCGAGTTGGCTGTCGTCGCGAGCGTGAAGGTCTGGCTGAGGCTTTGATCGTGGCCGTTGCCCGCGACGCCGAATACCCCGGCGACCTTCGCCTCATCGCCGCCGATCCCCACGGTGTTTACACTGTCAATCACGATCGGGCTGCCGATGAGCCACCCCTGAATGTCATCGTCCCAATCCCACCCCTTGACCGTGACCGTCGCCTGATTGTCGGAGACCGCCACTGTTGTTTGCATGTTGACGATCTTCGCCTCGCCGCTGCTCCACTGTGTCGTCTCGGCGGAGGGAAAGATCGTCGGCGACTGATCGTTGACGAGCAGGTTGAAGACGAGGTCGCCCGCCGAAAGGGCGTCGCTGTCGTCAATCACATCAATCTCCGTGACGGTCGCCTTGACATACCGCTTGAGCGTCGTGAACGTCCCCTGATGCTGCGCGTCTTTACCCGTCGGGCCCTTCGCCGCGCTAATGAGGTAATGATAGGTCGTCCCGAGTGCGAGGTCCGGCATATCCACCGCGTGCTGCGTGCTCGCCGGGGTAACCGCGAACGAGTCCACCGGCAGGTTGTTGTAGGAAAAGGAGCCGTCCGCCAGTTTCATCGGCGCGACCGTGCTAACCTGCACGATGGCGAGCTTCGCGATACTGGTTTGGAAGGAGATATCCGCACGCTGTCCGTGCGGCGTGACCTTCACGTTCGTGATGCACTGGAAGTCGGTACAAAGGAGAACCGGGTTCGGTACGACCGTCGAAATCGGCGGATAGGCCGAGACCGCGCCGATCTGCGTCGCCAGCGCGAGGATACCGAGGAACATCGCTACCAGCCAGGAGCGGGTCGCCCGCGTCCGTGCTCCGTATTGCCGTGTCTGCTTCGCCGTCTTCTGCACCTGGTACCCCTTCCTTCCGTACGCCATTGAGCCATCATTGTTCCGCCGAACGCCTGTTGTGTGGTCCATCGGTGCTATCCCTTTCCATCCGATTCAAACGATCCGCTCTGTCCCTCTCCTGCTCAGACAGCCGGGCGCACAAAACCTTACACCCCTCACACGGGCACATTGCGGCGCAATGCCGCCGGTATGCGGTTGCGAGGGCTGGTGACGATTTATCGCATCGGAACGGGATCGAAAAGGACTTCCATGGCGGCGTGATCGCTCAGTTTGGTGAAGCCAAGGCCCGGATACTTGTCGGGTTCCGTAGCGCGGAAGTGATCGAGGTACTGGCATTCGCGTGCGCCCAGCGAGCGCGACGCCAGCACATGATCGAGGCGGAAGCCGTTCCGCGAGACAGGATGATACCAACTGAACTCCTGCCGACCGTAGCCGTGTAGCATGCGATAGACATCCGTGAGGTCGAATGCCGCGAGGCCGGTGAGAACGTGCCGCTCGCTTGCGTGCGTCGCGGCGTTGGTGACAGCGAACAGACCGTTTTTGCGCCGCGTCTGGCCGAAGGTGATCACCTCGCCATCGCTCGTCTCGTGCTGTGGTAGGTTGAAATCGCCGCAAAGGATGCGGTGCGTACCGGTGTCGCGAGCAAGTCCGGCGGCGAGTCCTTCCAGTGTGCCGATGCGGACGGCGAAATCCCGGTTGGGGAAGCCGACCGGGACATAGACGGTGTGAATGATGACCCGGCCGCATGGCGCATCGAGCACGAGGGAGAGCAACCGCTCCGGCCATGGCAGGTCGCACGCCGCGCGCACGTCCGGCGCGGGCACGCAGGGCCACCGGCTCGCGATGAGTACCCCGGCAGCGCGGGAGCCGGTGAACGGTCCCATTGCCCCGTGGAAGCCATCGAAAACGTATGGAAGCCCCGCGCCTTGGAGCGCTCGCCCGTATTCCGCGACACGATTGATGCGCACTTCCTGCACGGCGACGATGTCCGGCGCGCGGTCGGCAAGCGCCGCCACTTGATAGGGAATCCGCGCCGGCCCCGCGCGGGCGACGTTCCACGAAATCAGCCGCATCGGTACCCGCTACTCCTTTCGAGGCCGAGGGCGTTATCGTACCCCATGGGAGGCGAATCTACGAGCGACCGCGTACCGCGTCGGATGATGCGATACACTCACCGACACAGGCAATGGCGGCAGCGATTGATGCGAAAGGAACGACCGATGGCTGAGTGGTCCGATCACGATGTCTCGATCAATGGGTTGACGATCCATTATTACCGGATGGGCCAACGCGACAAACCGCCCGTCCTCCTGCTGCATGGGTACTCGGACAGCGGACGGGCGTGGACGCGTCTCGCCAACGATCTCGCGCGCGAGTACGACTGCATCATGCCCGATGCCGTCAGTCATGGACGCTCCAGCGGCCCCGGCCCGGACGGTTTTCGGGCGCGCGCCGTCTCAGATGTCGTCGCGCTGATCGCGATGCTCGGATTGGAGCGGCCCGCGCTGATCGGCCATTCGATGGGCGCCCGCACCGCAGCCGGTGTCGCGGCGGAAGCGGGCGATCGTATCCGCTGCGCCGTGCTGGAAGACCCGCCGTGGCGTGACGTGGCGCCCGAACCGAACCACGCAAGCACGAGCGATGCCGGGCGACCGAGCCAGGCGCCGACTGGCAGCCCGCGCTGGGCGGAGTGGCTCGCCGGGTGGAAGGCGCTGACCCCCGAAGAGCGCGCCGCCAGGGTGGCCGAGGAGCGCCCGACATGGGCCGACGAAGACCGCCTCCCCTGGGCGGAGAGCAAAGCGCAGTTCAACCTCGGTGCGCTCAACGACCCGATGGGCAGCACGTCCTCGCCGTGGCGCGACATCGTCCGCGCGATCACGTGCCCCGTCCTGCTGATTACCGCCGATCCGGAACGCGGCGGTATCGTCACGCCCGACGTGGCACGGGAGGCGGCGCAACTCTGGCGCACGGGCCGCGTCGTCCAGATCGCCGACGCAGGCCACAATATCCGCCGCGACCAGTACGAGCCGTTCCGCACCGCAGTCGTCGCGTTCCTCAAGGAGAACATCTAGAGGCGGAACCGGAAACCGGGGAGAACCGCAGTGGCGCAGAGAGCGCAGAGAAACATAGGAAGGGAAAACGGGCGCGTGAGTTATCCCTTCTCTCACTCTGTGTCCTCTGGGCACTCCGCGCCTCTGCGGTTCAATTGGTTTTGGCCGATTGAGAGATGAGGATGCCCATGTCGCGGACGATGACAACGATTGACGCCCATGCAGGGGGAGAACCATTGCGGATCATTACGGCGGGGGCGCCGCCGCTGCCGGGCGCGACGATTCTCGCACGGCGGCGAGCGATGCTCACGCATCACGATGACCTCCGCCGCATGCTGATGTGGGAACCGCGCGGTCACACCGATATGTATGGCTGCATCCTCACGCCGCCGGTCACGCCCGACGCGGCGTACGGCGTGCTGTTCATGCACAACGAAGGCTACAGCACGATGTGCGGCCACGGCATCATCGCCCTGACGACCGCGCTCCTCGAAACGGGCCAACTGCCGCGCACGGGGCCGATCACGACGGTCGGCTATGACACGCCCGCCGGGTTTATTCTCGCCCGTGCCGAGATCGAGGGCGAGCGCGTGCGGCGTGTCACGTTTCGCAATGTCCCGTCGTTCGTCCACACCGCCGGATTGCAGGTGGTCGTGGAGGGGAAGACGATTGTCGTGGATGTCGTCTTCGGTGGGGCATTCTATGCGCTCGTCGCGGCGACCGCGCTCGACACCGATCTCTCGGTGCGCCCAGAGCGGGTAACCGAACTAATCGCGCGCGGCATGGCGGTCAAGCGCGTGGTCGAGGCCACGGTGGAGATTGCCCATCCAACGGAGCCGGAACTGCGCGGCATCTATGGCACGATCATCACCGGCCCCGCCGAAGGCGAAGGCGCGCGCCAGCGGAATGTTACGGTCTTTGCGGAGGGCGAGGTGGATCGCTCGCCCTGTGGCACGGGCACCGCTGCGACGACCGCCGCCTTTGTTTCCTGTAGGACGCTCGCCCTCGGCGAAGAGTGGGTGAACGAGAGCATCATCGGTACGCGCTTTACCGGGCGCGCCATTGAGGCGACGCACGTCGGCGACTATCCGGCGATCATCCCGGAAATCGGTGGCCGGGGCTTCATCACCGGTTACCACACCTTCGTCCTCGATCCCGATGACGAGGCGGGGCGCGGCTTTCTCGTCCGGTGATTTGCTATCTATCATCGGTACCTGTTAAGTTGGTACGGTTTATCAGTCCACGCTATCGAGGAAGCCGCAGGGTGGAAAGCCTGCGCTACGAAGAAAGGAAACATGTATGGTTACCCCGATGCCCGTGATGGTTTTTTCGGATTACGTCTGACCATTCTGCTATCTGGCTGAGGGTGCCTTGGCCGAGCTGGCAGCGACCCATGATGTGGAGATCGAATGGCTCGCTTTCGAATTGCGGCCCGAACCCGCGCCGCTGCCGGACATCACCGGGGCGGAGGGCGAACGGTTCCGCCAGGGATGGGAGCGCGGCGTCGCGCCGATGGCCGCGAAACTAGGCGTGGAGATGCACTTCCCGCCCTTCAAAGCGCGCTCCCGACAATCGCACGAGGCAGCGCTCTATGCCCGCGCGCACGATCGGTTCGAGCAGATGCGCATCGCCCTGTTCCGCGCCTTCTTTGTCGAGAACCGGGACATCGGCGCGGTGGACGAACTCGTCGCCATCGGCGCGTCGGTCGGGCTGGATGCGGACGATTTGCGCGCCGCACTCGCGGAAGGGCGATACACCGATGAGGTAATCGCGCAGGAGCGGTTGGCAGCGCGGTACGGCATCTCCGCCGTGCCAACAATTGTCATCGGGCAGGTCGGTGTGCAGGGCGCGCAGCCGTACGATGTCCTCCAGCAAGTCTACGACGAAGCGCGCCGCCGGATGGAAAGCGATCAATCGGTTTCATCTCCAGGAGGTAGCGTTCGTGGATGAGGTGGTGCGCGGGGCGGTGGTCGAGGGGGCGCGGGAGGCGGGGTTCGATCCGCAGGCGCTCAAGCGGGCGTTCGATCTGATCGAGCGGTGGGTCGCGCGGGGTGTCGTGCCGGGCGCGGCGGCGCTCATTGCGCGCGGCGGGCGAATCGCGGGCGAGGCGTATGTCGGTCACGCGGCGGCGCAACGCCCGGCGGATTCGGGGACGATCTGGGGACTCGCCTCTGTGACCAAGCCATTTACCGCCACCGCCGTGATGCTGCTGGTGGAGCGTGGTCTCGTCGCCCTCGATGAATCGCTCGCCACCCTACTCCCCGAGTTTCTTGATGCCCCGGAAACATCCTTCGACCGGCGCGCCGTGACACTCCGGCATCTGCTCGCGCATTGCTCGGGCCTGCCCGGCGTCAGCCCGGACAATCTCGATCTTCGCCGCGCGCACCAACCGCTCGAAGCGTTCGTTGCCTCCTATTGTCGGCAACCGCTGTTGTTTGCGCCCGGCACACTGCACTATTACAGCAATCCCGGCATCCTGATGGCGGCGGAAGTGGTCGGGCGCGCCGTCGCGGGTACACTGCGGCGATCCGTCGAAGCGTCCGCTGTCCGGCACTATCACCTCTTCGTTCATCAGCATCTGCTCGCGCCACTCGGCATGGCGTCGAGTGCGCTGCGCCCGCCGCCCGAGTGGTCGGAACGGATCGCCTGGGTGGCCGGGACCGGGCAGGAAGGGCAGGATTGGGAGATGGCGAACAGCGCCTATTACCGGGGGCTTGGTATCCCGTGGGGCGGCTTGTTCAGTTGCCCGCGCGACCTCGTCCGCTTCGTTGACTGTATGCTCCCGGCGGCGGGTGGCCGCCAGCGGATCGGCCACACCGACCCCGTTTTGCCGGGGACGCGCATCCTTTCCGCCGCGGCCGCCCGCGCGATGACGACTGTGCAGTTCGCGCCACCGGACGCACCTGCCGATCTCGCGCCCGCATTGCGGGACGGCGCGCCGCCCGCCGTCATCCGGCCCAATGTTTCGTGGGGTATCGGTTGGGAGATCAAAGGGACGGCGCGCCCCCATCCGAGTGGCGACCTCACCTCACCCGCGACCTTCGGTCATCTCGGCTCGACCGGTACGATGGTCTGGGCCGACCCGGCAACCGACATCGTCTGCATGCTGCTCACCAACCGCACCCTCGCCAGCGGCTGGACAACCGAACGACCGCGCCAAGCCCTATTCAGCAACGCGGTGATGGCGGCGGCGTTGTAGGAACCTCACCCCCGGCCCCTCTCCGTCAGGCGGCGAGGGGTGTCTTGTCCTGAAGTGCCGTGGTGTTCCACGAACATCCGGCCCTGATGAAGGCTGCTCCCCCTCTCCATCGCGGGCGCCCTCTGGGCAGTGAGAGGGGGGTGGGGGGGTGAGGTTTCCCGGCGTTACTTCGTCTTTGCGCCGTGATGGCGGTTGATCAGCGTGTCTACGTGCTTGTCGAAGGCGGCCAGTGCCGTATCTTCCTTCGCCTGGTCAATCTTCCTGGCGGCGACAGCCTTGTCGAGGTCCGTCTTCAGCGTCGTGCGCAGCGTCGTCTTCAGATCGGTAACCGTGACATTGTGCGCCGCCGCCTCATCGGCGAGACTCTTGCCGCCCTTGAGGTCCTGTTTCAACTGCTTCTCGCTGATGTTCAGTTGCTTGGCAACGGCCTGCCATTCGTCCTTGCGGAATGCGCCGTCTGCGTGCTTCGTCCCCTTCGCGCCCTGCGAGGTAGTCGTCTGCGCGGTTGGGCTGGCGTCGTTGGCCGCACCGACGACGGCGACTCCACCCGTCAGCGCCAGCGTCGTGGCGAGTAGACCACCGGCAAGTTTGCGTTTGCCGGACTGTGTCAGATGAGAAAGAAACATTGATCGTGACCTCCGTGAGAAAGAAGAATTCATCGTGTGCTGCGATGCGTAGGGATCCAACGCAGTACACTCTTTCCACGTAACGGAACCGACGAGAACGTGAAAAAAGTGCAAAATGAGATGGGCAAAAAGATCAAAAGATTTAGAGCCGATCCTCGAACGCTCAGTCCAAATAGGGCGTGAGGCCGCGCTCCACGGCATCGGGATCATCGTGTTCGATGCCATAGAGGGCTTCCTGGAGGGGAAAGGTATTGAGATAAAAGTGGGCGCGGGGCAGCAACGCTTCCATCGCCGGGTAGGCGGCGAACCCGTGTCGCACGAACGGCTCGCCGTAGGTGAGCAGGGCGGCGACATCGAGCGCCGGATCGCCGAGTGTTGCCGAGCCGAAGTCAATAACTGCCGTCATCGCCCCCACGCGCGCGTCCCAAAGCAGATTGCCGCTGCCGAAATCGCCGTGGATCACGGTCGGTGCAAAGGCGAAGTTGCCCGGTTCATTGCGGAACGCCGCGAATCGTGCCGCGATTCGCTCCCGCGCGCCCTCCGGCATGTGCGGAAAGAGCGCGGCCCGTATCTCCGCGTCCAGATCGTCCCAGCGTTGGCGCCAGTCGGCGGCGGGCAGGATGTCCGCGACGCTGTCGGTGGGGATGCCGTGCAGATCGTGCAGGAAGGTCGCCAGTTGCGTCGCGAGCCGTTGCACGATGGCCGGGTCGGTGATTGTGGCGAAGGTCTCGCGCCAGAGCGGCTCGCCTGGCAACAGCCGGTAGCCCGCGAAGACCTGCCCAACCACGCGCGGCACGAGTTGGCGGTAGGTAGGCGCGGGGATGGGCAACGGAAGCGCGGGCCGGATGCGGTCGAGGAGCGCGGTCTCTGCTTCCAGTTTCTCGATCCCCGCGTCGTGACGCGGGAAACGGAAGATCAGATCGTCGTTGACGATCAGGATGTC
>JBBSFO010000041.1:0-15306 GCA_038238655.1 Thermomicrobiales bacterium
CGGGGTGAGATCGAGCCAATCAGCGCGACCGACCCCAGAGTGTGCGGGGTGTGCACGACCCTACCGATGCTTCGTAACGAGCGCGTGAGCGAGCCAAGCCCGGGTGATAGGTCCCCATAGTAGCCGAGGCGAAAAAGGAGCCACGGCCCGTAGGAGAGGCACCCGGTCGCCGCGTAGAGGCCAAAGGCGCGCAATCGCTCGTACACAAATGGGCGTGGTAGTCGCCTGAACGATACCACCTTTACCAGGACGACCATGCCCGCAGCGAGGAGTAAGGGAAGTGCGGTTGGTTTGGCAAGCAATGTTACCCCGGATGCGAGGCCCAATGCGGCCGCAAGTGCACGCGTGAGCCGCTGCTGTTGATACGCTCGCACCATCAGCCAAAGGATCACCGTCGCGCCCAGGTTCACCGCAGTATCGTTGTTCACCGACGCGCCCAGGTGGGCGAACGTTGGCATAAAGGCGAGGCAGAGACCGAGCGACCATCCCCATTGGCGGGTACGGCGAATCTCGAAGGCGAACAGATACGCGAAGACACAAATCAGCGCCCCAAGAATGGCAGTGGCGGCACGCATCGCGAAGAGCCGGGAAATAATCGGCGCGTCATGCAGGACGATTGTCGGCAGGGCAATGAACAGGTAATACAAGGGTGGGTAGGGGGCGGCCCGCGCCGCGCCCGAGTCGAACCGCGCCTCTCCGGCAGCGGAGTAGGTGCGGGCGGCGGCGTAATCCGTGATCGGGAGCGGACTTTCGGGTTTGCCGTAAAAGCGATTGTTCTCCGCGAGAGGATAGAAATCCGTATCAGACAAACTCTGCCTGAGTTCCTGCGAGGCTGTCGCATAGATCGTTTCGTACGGCGGGTGAGGAATCTCATGCTGCTCAACAACATGGTTCGCGTACGCGAAGTGCTCCGTTTCATCGGTCGCCTGCCAGGGAGGCATGATGACCACCCAAACAAGCCGCACACCAATCGCGATAACGAAAATCAATGTGAGATCGCGCATGATCTCGCGCCGCACCGGATCGGTGGACAAACGATGGAGCGTGGCGCGACGGGAGGGCATGCGCGCCCGCACGGGTTGTGCCCACTCCTTCGCGCCGAGCCATGTCCACATGCGCCGGGCGAGGCTCGGTGCCGCCGATCCGCCAAACGGTAGCACGAGCGCCGCAGCGACCAAGCATATGGCCTCGGCAGCCGACGCAACGATCCAGATCTGGTACGAGAGTGGCGTTACGGCGCCGATACGTACGATAAGGATGAGGATAGCGATCGCGCACAATGCGCCCGCACCGCAGGTCGCGACTGCCGCATACCCGATCCCGGGTATCGCCGATCGGCGCCAACGCGCCATCCACGCCAACCCTGCAGACAGTACCGCGAGCACGAATACCGCCCAGACAAGCCAGGATCGGCTCGCGATTCCAGACCATGCCTCGCTCGTGTCGAAGGAAACGCTCCTGATCATCGTGCCGAGCAGACGCGGATCGCCGTTCCCGGGCTGGAAGGGCGTGGCGACGAAGCGGACTTCCGTTTGGAGGCCACCCCAGTCGTAGGGGACGAATCGGAAACTCAGCGGTTGGAAGTTCCGATTGGTCGGATCAGGGTGGAATTGCCCCACTTCCCGCCCGTTGGCTTCGAGTACGACCGGCACGTCCGGCCCCCCCGCGACTGCTGCACTGCGCATCTCGACCCGCACCGTGACCGGCTTACGCACGAGTGAATTGAACACGAGCGTGGCGCGCTCTTGCGTCCATGCATAGCGTCCACCAGCCTCATCCGTCTGTGTGGCATACCACCCGCGCTGACCGACGATCGTGGGGGAAGAATTCGTGTCGTTCGGGACAAAGAGCGTCTGAAGGGGTGGCCGCACAAATAGCATACCTGCGGAGGCGGCGACGATCATCCCTATGCCGATGATCGCGAGCATCCATCGGAAGGGAAATCGTGTCAGGACGCACAGGATACAGGCGAGCGACAGGCCAAGAAGTGTGAGGAGAAAAATGTCGAGAAGGATCGTAGGGAGCAATTTGATGACCTTCGATACTGCGTTTTCACGTGTCCCGGGCATTCAGCGTCCCCGGCGTCGCGGCGATTGGTGCCGCGATGCGCGGACTGAATGGATAGTACCATATCCATCGTACGAGGCCGGTCGGCAACCCGCGCACGCGATCCTCGCATCGTTTATTGCTCGACCATCAGCACGATACGGCGGGAAAGCGCGAAAGGCAACGTGGCGCATGCAGTCGCCGCACGGCCAAATGGCCCCGGCTGGACAAGCGTGATCGGCAGCCGCGCGGTGGCGAGGGAAAGGAGGACGCGATCACCGACGATCCGCTCCGCCTGCACGATGCGGCGCCGTTCCCGAATGTCGCGCCAATGGTGGAGTACCCACCACACGGCATGCGCTTTCGCTCGGAAATGTGCCGCCCCCTGGAGCGCCGCGTATGTCCACGCGGCGAGTTCACCGAGGAGCAGCGCGGGCGCGAGCAGGAGGAGCGTCCGCGTTCGGTAGCACTTCAGGAGCATGTGCATGCGGTTGCGCTCCAGATAAAAGGTCTTCTTCGCATCCAGGGTAAGCGCGTACCGATGGGCAACGACGGACGCCGGGATGAACCGGCATCGCGCCCCGAGGAGCAGCGCCCGCCACGACAGGTCGGTGTCCTCGACATACAGAAAGAATGTTGAATCAAAGCCACCGAGGCGCTCCATGAGCGCGCGCCGGATAATGAATGCCGCGCCCGAGACGGCGGCGACATCTGCCCCTTCGGTGTATCGGGTGGCCGGCGCGTCGAGGCCCCGGCAGGTCGCGAACCCCGCGATATGGACATCGTTGCCGCAGGTGTTGATCGTCGCGCGGTCGTTGATGAGAACAATTTTCGAGGTGGCAAGTCCGATGGACGGGTCTGTTTCGAGCGCGGCGACGAGCGCGGCGAGCCATTCCGGCTCCGGCTCGGTATCCGGGTTGAGCAGCGCGAGGTACGTCCCGTGGCAATACGGCAGCGCGGCGTTGTTCCCCGCCGCGAAACCGCTATTGGTGGGGAGGCAGATCAGCGTCGCGTCGGGCAGCGCGCGTGCGATGAAGGCCGCCGATCCATCGGTCGAGGCATTGTCCACGACGACGATTTCCACATTCCGATAGGTCTGGCGTTCGAGTGTCGAGACGAAGCGCCGCAGGAACGGCAGTGCGTTGTAGAGAAGAACCACGACACTGACAAGCGGGTCGTCCGCGTGCTCCTCGATGAGGGTCTGTTGCTCATTGGTTGCGGTGACCATGCCAAATCCCTCTGAGCCAGTGGCCCATGTGACCCGTGTGTCGTTGATTCGGGCCGGTGCGTATGATACATAATGGTGGCAGGGTGGCAAGGTATTCTTTCCACCATCCGCGCAGTCAGTAGTGCATTGTGGCTCACGTGTGCCGTGTCCACACCACGAAAGATGGGGAGTGGATGCGGCAACCCACACGCGTCGGTATTAATAGTCTTTTTCTCATCCCCGAAGGCGTCGGCGGATCGGAGACCTATCTCCGCAATGTGATCCGCGAACTGCCCGCACTCGATCCCAACATTCCCTACCTGCTCTTCACGAACCGCGAGAATGCGGGCACATTCGACGTGCCGCCGGGCGCAAATCTGCGGGAAATCTCCTGCCCGGTACACGCGGTGCGGCGACCGGAACGTCTCGCGTACGAGTACGGCGTGCTGCCGATGCGCGCCCGGCGGCAGCACGTGGATGTACTCTTTTCGCCCGGATTCACCGCGCCCGCTCGCCGTGGCTATGCCTCCGTCGTCACTATCCTCGATATGCAGCCGGAGGATATGCCGGGAAATTTCACGCCGTTATATCATTTCGTCCACACGCGGCTGATGCGGCGTGCGGCGCGGTCGGCGGCGCATGTACTCACACTCTCGGAGCACGCGAAGCGGCGGATCGTTGCAGTATACGGTCTCCCGCCCGAGCGCATCACCGTCTCCCACCTGGCGGCAGCGCCGATCTACTTCACGCCGGTCGTGGCGGAAGAGATCGCGCGGGTGCGGCAGACGTACGGCATCCATTCCCCGTATATCCTCTCCGTTGCGACGCTCCATCCGCACAAAAACCTCGACGCACTGATTGACGCATTTGTTGCGCTCCGCCAAACGAGCGACGCGGGGTTCCAACTCGTCCTCGTCGGGCTGCGGGGGAACGCCGCCGCCACGTTGCACGCGAAAGTCGAGACGGCCGGGATCGCGGACGCGGTCGTGATGACGGGCTGGGTGCCAGACGCCAACTTGCCCGCGCTCTATCAAGGAGCGACGGTGTACGTACTGCCATCGCGCTACGAAGGGTTCGGCATTCCGGTACTGGAGGCAATGGCGAGCGGCACGCCGGTAATCACGACGACGGCGGCCTCGCTCCCGGAGGTCGCCGGAGACGCGGCGTTGCTCGTTGACCCGGACGACCGGGCGGCGCTCGCGCAAGCATTGCGACGGGTGCTGGACGATCCCGCGTTGCGCACGGAACTGATCGGGCGTGGTAAGGAACATGCGCCACTCTTTACCTGGCGGAAGACGGCGGAAGCGACGCTGGCAGCATTCGCGCATGCCCGACGCGCGTTTTCCGGTCGGTGAACCGTCCACACCGCACCGACTGACTCGATCGCCGTATCAAGGTATCACGGGCTGTTGCGCCGCATGGCGAGGCCCGAGGCGATGGCGTCGCGCGTCCCAATATCCTTGCATCATATCGCGCAGCCGCATCGGCGCGGCGGGGCGTTTCGTGACGAAATAGATCATTGTCAGGATGATCCGCACCCGCCGCCCGATCATCGCGAGTGGAACGAGCGGGCACAGACGGTCCATCGTCACGAGGCTATTGCGCACTGTGTAATAGATGGCATCCCGAGACTTCGCGCCGCCGGTAGACGTAGCGATATGATGGTAAACAACGGCGGCGGGAACGAGCAGGACGGAAAAGCCTGCCGCGCGCGCGCGCAGCGAATACTCGACATCTTCCCAGTACATGAACAGGGCTTCCTCAAAAACGCCGATCCGTTCGAAGCACGCGCGCGTAATAAGCATCGCGCAGCCAGTCGCGCGGGCAATCGGGGCGACCGCCGATGCAATCGCTTCGTAGGGCTGATTGTAGCCCGTGTGATAACTCTGCCCGGTGCGGCGGTTCACGGTCGCACCGGCGAACCAGACGCGATGCGGTGGCGCGGCAAAGAGGATCACAGGATTGAGGATGCCGGCCGTGGGATCGTTCCGCGCCGCTTCCGCGAGATGGTCGAGTGCATCCGGTTCGAGCGTCGTGTCGTTGTTGAGGATCAGAACCGCATCGGCCCCGTCGGCGAACGCGGCGGCGAGGCCGACATTGTTGCCGCCCGCGAACCCGAGATTCGTGGGATTGACGATGACCCGTACTGCTGGAAACTCGGTAGAGACTGCCTGGACGGTATCGTCCGCCGAAGCGTTGTCAACTACATACGTTGTATGCGCCCGATGTTGTTGGGCGAACGAACGTAAGCACGCGAGGGTGTACTCCCGGTTGTTCCATGTCAGGATGACGACTGCAAGATGCTCAAGTGACATTCCATCCCGTTCCTTGCATCATGCCAACGTCTCCGGCACTGAACGTCGCCGGAGAATCCTAACCCCGGCCCCTTCCCTCGAAAGGAAGGGGTGACTCATCGCAATTTCGAGGCGTCCCTGTAACACCCCGATCCCTCGGCTATTCACTCCCCTTCCCTCCGAGGGAAGGGGCCGGGGGGTACGATTCTCCGCAGGCAACAATGCAGATGCACCGACCCCTCGTGCGGAGTATAGCAGTGGCGTTTCTTGATTGATAACGGTAGGTCGCTGTGCTATCGTCCGGGGCGTACGCGCGAAGCGTGGTGGCGAGCGCGTGTACGAGTGGAGCAGGGGATGACGCTGCAAGTATCGGAAGTTTGGACGCCGAAAAACGTCGCTCGCAAGGCGCTTACAGGCGCGATTGCCCTCGGGGCCCGGCAAGTAATCGTCCTCGGGCTGGGCGCGATTGGCAGCATTCTGCTCGCCCGCATTCTTTCCCCGCAAGAGTTCGGCCTTTTCGCCATCGTTACTTTTGTCGTCAATTTCCTCATGGTCTTCGGCGATGTCGGCCTCGGCGCGAGCCTGATCCGTCAGGCGGATGAGCCGACGCTTGAGGATTATCGCGCCGTCTTCACCGTGCAGCAGGGATTGGTGACGCTCGTCGTCGCGCTCTTCTGGTTCGTCGCACCCCTGGTTGCCCGCGCATACCACTTGCCCCCCCACGATACCTGGATTTTCCGGCTGGCGGCGCTCTCGCTCTTTTTCACCTCGTTCCAGGTCGTCCCATCGCTCATCCTCGAGCGCCGGTTGGCATTCAGCCGGTTGGCGGTGATCGAGGGAACCCAGGCATTCGTCTATTACACGGTCGCGGTGGGGTTGGCATGGCGTGGGTTTGGGGTGCTCAGTTTCGCGCTTGCGCTCCTCCTCCGGTCGGTCGTCGGGGCGTTGCTCGCGATGCTCGTTGGCCGGTGGCGCATGGGCTGGCGGTGGAACCGGGCATTGATCTGGCATCATCTCCGTTTCGGCTTGCCGTATCAGGGCACGCTCATCGTCAGCCTGCTGAAGGATACCGTCATCCCTGTCTTTATCGGGTTTGTGGCGGGTACGGTCATCGTGGGGTATATCAATTGGGCGACCGTATTCGCGAACTACCCGATCATCGCCGGGGCGCTCCTCAACCGGCTCTATCTGCCGGTCTTCGCGCGGCTGGCGGGCAATCCCGTCGCCTTCCGGCGCGCGCTGTCCGTCGTCGTCGCGCTCGTATGCGCGGTGGCCTATACGGCGAGTGCGCTCCTCTTCGTTTTCCGGTACGACATCACGCGGGCGGTTTTCGGCGCGAAGTGGGAACCGGCGCTCGTCCTTTTTCTTCCCTTCACGCTCATCAATCTGCTTCTTGCGCCGACGGTGATCGCGCAAAATGCACTCAACGCTCTCGGGGACTCGCTCTTCGTTTTCCGCCTGATGATGATTTGGATGGTCACGCTCTGGGTGTTCGGCGCGGCGTCACTCCTGCTTTTCGATTGGGCCGCTTTCGGCTGGGCGAATCTCGCCGTCAATCTCTTCGATGTGCTCGCGCTCTATCAGGTCACGCGGTTGACGGGATTTGGCTGGCTCAGTGCACTCGTTCGGCCCCTGATTATCGCGCTCGCGGCGGGCGGGATTGGCGCGGCGCTGAAGATCGTCCATCTGCCGTGGCCGGTCGCGCTTGCGGCGGCGGCGGGCGGGGCGGCGATCTTCGGAGCGAGGCTGCTGCTCCCCGAGATCACCGATATTTTCCGCTCCTGGAAAACAGCGCCCGATTGAGCCGATGCGAATAACCTTTTTGCTACCCGGATATGCGCGCCTGCCCAGCGGCGGCTACAAAGTGGCCTATGCATACATGGACGGGCTTGCCGCGCGGGGCCATACGGTGACGGTCGTTTATCCGATGCTTCCCGACAGTCATGCTCGCCTTGCCCAACGTGCCAAAGACCTTCTGTATCACATCGTCGTACGGCTGGATCGCCGCGCGCCGTGGTTCACGCTCGACCGGAGCGTGCGCGTTCGCTGGGTTCTCATGCCGTACGCGCGTGCGATGCCGGACGCGGACGTCATCGTCGCGACGGCATGGCAGACGGCGGAATGGGTGCGGGGCTATGGCGGGGCGAAGGGCAGGAAGTACCATCTCATCTATGACTACGAGCATTACATGTTCGGAGACGCGGCGGTGAAAGAACGGATTGGCCGCACCTTCGGCGGCGATATGCGCGGAATCGCGACATCTCCCGCCGTCGAGGCGATGCTCGCAGCGCACGGCGTCCGCGCGTACGACTCCATCCCGAACGGCATTGATTTCGACCAGTTCGCGCGCACGACTCCCGCCGATGGCGCGGCACGGACGCTGATCGGCTTCCCGTCACGTCCGGAACTGTTCAAGGGCACAAAGGATGCCGTTCGTGCGTTGGAAATCGTCCGCGCGCGCGCGGACGATATGCCACACGTCTGGTCCTACGGCGCACGCCGCCCTGACTTCCTGCCCGCGTGGATCGAGTATCACACGCGGCCCTCGAACGAGGAATTGCGCGCGCTGTATAACCGCACGGCAGTCTTCGTGGTACCCTCGCACTACGAGGGATGGGGCCTGCCCGGCGCGGAAGCGATGGCCTGCGGCGCGGCGCTGGTTTCGACGGATAATGGGGGCGTCCGCGTGTACGCAACCGATGGGCAGACCGCGCTTCTTAGCCCTCCGGCGGACCCGGCGGCGCTGGCAGGAAACATCCTGACGTTGTTGGACGATCGCGCGGCGCGTGTTCGGCTCGCGGAACGTGGGTACGAGCACATCCAGTGTTTCACGTGGGAACGGGCGATCAGCGCGATGGAACGAGCGATGCAGCGGGACGAAAAGGAAGTGTACCGATGACCGTAATCGAAGAAAATGCGGGCATTCGCGTCGTCGCTGTTCCCCGCTGTTTCCTGTGCGGGACGGAGGGCGAGCGCCTGCACTCCGACCTCGCCGATCCGACGTTCGGCGTGCCTGGTACGTGGAATCTCTCGCGCTGCCCGGCGTGCGGCCTCGTCTGGCTCGATCCCTGTCCGATCCCGGAAGAGATTGGGAAACTCTACCAAACGTATTACACGCACGCCCCGATGGGTGAGTTGAACCCGATCCTCAACGTCGTCAAGCGTGGGATTCTCGCGAAGGCGTTCGGCTACCGCGCGCTGCACCTTCGTACCAGCGAGTGGCTCGCCGGGAGCATCCTTCGCTGGATTTCTCCCATGCGCGAGCTGATCGGCTGGTCGGTGAAGTGGCTGACGGCGGTACCCGGCGGGCGGTTGCTCGATGTCGGCGCCGGCAGCGGGCTGTACATGGACCAGATGCGTGCGCTCGGCTGGTCGGTCGTCGGGGTCGAACCCGATGCGACAGCGGTCGCCATCGCACACGAGCGCTTCGGGCTGACCGTCCATCCGGGCATCGTCGAGGACGCACTCGCGGATGGGACGCTCGCGCGGGATTCGTTCGACGCGATCGTGCTTGTCCATGTGATCGAGCACCTCTACGATCCCATTGGTACGCTGCGTGCATGTGCGAGCCTCCTCAAACCGGGGGGGAGGCTGGTGGTCGTGACACCGAACACCGATAGCCTCGGCCACCGCCGGTACGGCGGGTCGTGGCGCGGATGCGAGCCTTCTCGCCATCTGCACATCTTCTCACCGCGCACCCTCGCGGCCTGCGTCGAACAGGCGGGATTGCGCCCCATGCGCACCTGGACGAGTGCAAGCGCGGCGCGCTTTCTCTGGCCCCCCAGCCATCTCACATATCGTACGGGAAGCGCCCCGCTCGAAACACTGCTGCACCTGAACCGGCGACTCCGCCTCGGCAGCGTTGCCTTTCAACTGCTCGAATCGCTCTGCTGCCGCTTCCGCGCGGTGGGCGAAGAGGTCATCACGATCGCGACAAAATGAGGCACAGTTCATACAAACGTGCCGGGGCGTCTACAATCATCAAATCCGTAAAATTTGTACACGAGACTTCGATTGCAACGTTCTCAATCGTCTGCTACTCTGTGTGAGACCGTCCGTACACAGATCATGCGTCACGCTTCTTGCATGGTATGCCGAGTATACGAGTCAATCGCTGAACGCGAAATTCGCAGATGTGGGTGGGCTGGATAGGAAAGGGGAGAGCAATGGATATGATGAGACGGACGACGCGTCGCCAGCGCGCACTTCTGGGTTGCGGTCTCGCCGTGCTGGTGTGGCAAGGTGCGGTTCCCATTACCCTGCGCGCGGCAACGCCGACTGTGGCGGTGCCGGACGCAGTGGATGCCGCAGCGGTGACGCAGGTGGTGACGGCGAGCGGTTCGGGTGGCGGCATATGGGTTGCGGTCGCCACGACCGCACGTGTCGTTCCGCTTGTACCGGCTTCGCCGCCACGGCAACGAGTTGGCGTGCCGATCACGCGGGACGAAGCGCCGACCGATGATTCCGTGTTGACGGCGGATGATGGAAGCGGACAAGAAGGGGAAGGTTCGGGGAAATGAGTATCGTTGCCACCTTGGTACAACGCGCGCGGTTGCTGCTGTTTGTCGCCCTCATCGGGCTGCTGGCCCAGTGTATCACTCCTGTCGCACTCGGCGCAGCGCCGCCGACCGGCCCGGATGCCGCGCCCGCGAGCGCAGCCTCTTCCGACCGCGCTAGTGCGCCAGGCAATGGGCGGTGGGCCGAGACGAAGTCCGCCCCATCCCCTGCGGCTGCCCAGAAGGCGCGGTCGTCGGAAGCTGCGAACCGTGTCGGTACCCCGACACAACCAAGCGGGAAGGCAGCGACGACTCCGTCGAACCTGGCATCCGATCTCCAGTACTATCCGCTCGCGACCCCGATTCGCTTTTACGATTCGCGCCCCGGTACTCCTGCCTGCTTCACCGGCACTAGCCCTGATATTGGGGGATTTTCCTACGGGAACGTCGTCACGAATCTGACCTGCAGCGGCGTCACAATTCCCGCCAATGCGCTCGCGGTGACCGGGAATGTGACGGTTGTCGCCGATCAGAACTCCGGCCCGGGCTTCGTCACGCTCTATCCGAATGGTGCAGCCCTGCCGCAGACCTCGAACGCGAATTACGTGAATGGGCAAGTCGTTCCCAATGCGTTCACGGTCGCGCTGGGTACCGGTGGCTCATTTCGCGACTATGTCTCGACGACGATCAACATCGTGCTCGATATCACCGGCTACTATGCGCCGGCCAGCGCGAGCGGATTGTACTTCCACCGGCTGTCCGCGCCGATCCGCTATCTCGATACGCGGCAAGGGGCTGCCGCGTATTCCACGCCACAAAGCCCGGATCTCGGCGGCGTCACCTATAACGGGACGGTTGCAGGAATCACCTACACGGGTGTGAGCATCCCCAGTGATGCGACCGCAATCTCTGGCAACGCGACCGTTGTCGCGAATCGGAATGCCGGGCCGGGATTTCTGACGCTCTTCCCAACGGGCGCCGCCCTCCCCTCGGTCTCGAACAACAACTACGTGAATGGCAGTGTCGTCCCGAACGCGTTCTTTGTCGGCCTGGGCGGCGGTCAATTGAGCGCGTTCAATTCGACGACGATTGATGTCATCATTGATATCAATGGCTACTTCAGCATCTCCGCTGTTGACATTAACGGTTCGGGCGCGCAATACAACACGCTGGAGTACCCAATTCGGATGCTCGATAGCCGGCCGGGAAGTGTCGCGAATGGTACCGCATGCACGGGCGGTTTCACCGGCGGCTTCACCGGTGGTAGCGCCTTCATCATTCGAGGCGGCGGCTTTTTCAATGGCACGCAAATCGTCTGCCAGGGAATCGCGATCCCTTCGAGTGCGGTCGCCGTCACCGGCAATGCGACCGTTGTCGCGGATCTCAACGGTGGCCCGGGCTTCGTGACCCTGTATCCGCCCGGTGTCAGCCGCCCCAATGCATCAAACCTCAACTACGTCAATGGCCAGGTCGTGCCAAACTTCTTCATCGTCGGCGTCGGGCCAGTGACATCTCTGGCTGGGAACGTGTACACGAACGCATTCATTACCTACGCACTGACTACCGTTGACGAGATCTTCGACCTCAACGGTTACTTCGCGTAGCACACTCCACGTCGTGTCCGGTTCGCCGGGCACGACGCAGGCAGAGATTGCACCGTTCACGAGAGAAATCCGGTGGTTGCTGGGCGATCACCGCAGGCTTGGCGCTTTACAGCAGATGGGTGAGACGTGCGATGCGCAGCCGGGTCCGGCGGGTAAGGGCGGCGGACGGCGACGCTGTGCCAGTCGGACGGCGAGGCAACAGAGGCCGAGGAGATGCAAGGCGACCTGACATTCGTGCATAACTCGTACATCATGCAGGAATAGTGGTGGCACCAGGCTTTCCAGCCTGCCTCCACCGGAAATTACCGCAGCCAACGGAGTTAAGTATGGATGTCAGAAGGCGACCGATTGCAACGTTTGCAGTAGCCTGCTAATGTGTGCCAAGCCGACCATACCGAGATCGCGTACCACGCTGCTCGACAGAGCGTTGAGCATACAAGTCACTGGCAGAACCCGAGCGGTTTTGCCATCATCGCTTAACGTGGAATTCGCATACGTGGTGGGTTGGATAGGGAAGGGAAGGCACTGGATGCGAGGGAAGATGTAGCGGCAGCGAGTCGGCATGCGGATCATACGGGACGAAGCGCCGACCGATGATGCCGGGTTGACCGTGGATGATGGAAACGGACGAGAAGGGGGAGGTTCGGGGAAATGAGAATCGTTGCCACTGTTGTACGACGCGCGCGGCTGCTGCTGTTTGTTGCCCTCATCGGGTTGCTGATCCAGGCAATCCTTCCGGTTGCCGTGAGCGCGGCAATTCCTGAAGGAACGGATACCGCACCGGCGAAAGCGGCGCAGAACGCAGCCGGGAATGGAAATGGGAAGTGGACGGCGGTGACGACGCCCGCGCAAACCGTCCCTGCGGCAGCAGGGTCTTCGTCGAATGCGAATTCGATTGCGCGCGATGGCGATGCGACCAAGCCAAGTGATACCAAGCCGGGCGCGGTGAGTAATGTCGCGAACAACCTCCAATACTATCCGTTGCCGTATCCGATTCGTCTGCTCGACACGCGACCCGGTGCCACGGCGTGTGTCGCGCCGGGGACGCCGGACGCGGGCGGATCCTCCCACGCCGAACCTGCTGCCGGGTATACATGCGCGGGATTGACCATCCCCGTCAGTGCGGTGGCGGTGACGGGCAATGCGACTGTTGTGGCCGACGCGGGCGGCGACGCCGGTTTCGTCACACTCTATCCAAACGGTGCAGGTCTCCCACTCGCCTCGACCCTCAATTATGTGCCGGGTCAGGTTGTCCCGAATGCCTTTACTGTCGGATTGGGCACCGGCGGCGGCTTTCGTGAGTACACGTCAACGACCATTGATTTCGTCGTTGATCTCAACGGATACTACGCACCCGTCGGGGCGGGATTGTACTACCATCCCCTGCCCTTCCCGATCCGCTTTCTGGACACACGCCCCGGGCAAGTGGCATTTAACCTGCCCGGTACTCCGGACCAGGGCGGGCAGACCTATTTCAGCGGCGTCGCGGGCATCTCGTACGCAGGGGTGACCATTCCGGCCAATGTAGCGGCGATTGTTGGGAATGCGACGGTCGTCGCGGATACAGGCAGTGGCGCCGGTTTCGCTACCCTCTTCCCAGGGGGAAACAGCCTTCCACTCGCTTCGAACCTCAATTACGTGCCCGGTCTCGTCATCCCGAACGCCTTCACCGTTGGGCTGGGACTCGGCGGTTTCAATGTCTATGCCTCCACGACGATTAATCTCGTGATAGACATCAGCGGATACTATAGCAGCTCAAGTAGTGACAATAATGGGGCCGGGCTTCTCTACAACACGCTCGCCTCGCCCTACCGGCTACTTGATACACGGTTTGGTAGCAACGCCTGCCTCGGTGGAGGTGGTCCGCACCTAGGCGGCACCTCCTACATTGATTTCGTCACCGGTGCGATTAATGGCATCCAATCTACCTGCCCAGGCCTGTCCATTCCCTCGAACGCGATCGCTGTCACCGGGAATGCGACCGTCGTCGCCGATGCGTCCGGCGGACCGGGCTTCGTCACCTTGTATCCGGGGAACGCGAGCCGGCCCAACGCATCGAATCTGAACTACATACCTGGCACAGTTGCCCCGAACTTCTTCATTGTTGGCTTGGGGGCCGCGACAGCAAACGACGGAACGACCTATACGAAGGCGTATAGGATTTACTCCTCAACCACGGTGAATGAGGTGGTAGATCTTACCGGCTACTTCGCGTAGCATGGTTCGCCCCCTGTCCGGTAGGCCGGACAGGGGGCGGCGGAGAAACGATGGCGGAGAGGGTGATTCACATCCTCTCCGCCGCTTTTATCGCCGGAAATCGGGGTAGTGCGCGTCGCGCTCGGAGATGACCGTGACGGGCTGCGACCAGGTGATGCCGATGGCAGGATCATCCCAGCGCATGCCGCGCGCCGCGTCGGGTGTGTACTGTTCGGTGAGCATGTAGAGGACTTCGGTGTCGGCTTCCAACGTCTGGAAGCCGTGCGCGCACCCTTCGGGGATATAGAGCGCGCGGCGATTGTCCGCCGTCAGCTCCACGCCGACCCACTGCATCGCGGTTGGGGAACCGTCGCGGAGATCCAGGATCACATCGAAAATCGCGCCGCGGATGCAGCGCACCAACTTGGTTTCGGCGTGTGGCGCGATTTGCCAGTGCATGCCGCGCACGGTGCCCGCGCGGTGGTTGTACGAAAGGTTGCACTGCATCAGTTCCGCGTTCAACCCGCGCGCGACGAAGTCATTGCGCGCCCAGGTGAGTGCAAAGAACCCACGCTCGTCCTCGATCCGCTCCGCATCAATGATGTACGCGCCGTTCAGCTGGGTTTCCGTGAATCGCATCGCGCCCTCCTTTTTATGCGTACGAGACGGTTCATTCATTCGCAGATTTTGCAACTGACTGAAGGAATACATTGTGTTCGTTCGCTGCGCCCGTTGTGCTGTCGGTCGCAACCGCTTCGTCCGTTCGTTCGGTCTGCGACTGTTCCCGTTGCAGGCGATAGACGAGCAGGGCATACCGTTGCGCCAGTTCCCGATTCTCGCGCGATAGGCGGGAGATGACGGTGGAGAAGTGCAGGAGAATGATCGTCGTGAACGCGAAGCCGACGACGAACAGTGCGTTGACCGGCGTGACGATCCCCAGTGCGTGCGCGATGATGTCGAGTGCGGGCCGCACGAGCGCGAGCAACAGGAGGACCGCCGCTGTCGCCAGCCAGAGAATCGAGTATTCCTCGCGCAGTCGTCGCCGTCGTACCGACTCGACGATATAGCCGAGGAGCAGAGCGGACGCGACGATTGCGACGAGATCAATGCGGCCCATCGTTCAAACACCCCGGAGCGGCGCGCGCAGTCGCTCGATGCAGAGTGCGAGCGTTACCTTAATCATATAGTACGCGGCGCGCCCGAGGGTGATGGACGAGACACCGCCGACCCGCTCCTGCATCGCGGCGGAAACTTCGGTGACGCGCAAGTTGTAGCGGCGGAAGGTGAGCAGGCTTTCCGGTTCCGGGAAGTCCTGCGGGTAATCGGCCGCCGCGACGTGGAGGGCGCGGGCATTGAGCGCGCGGAAGCCGGAGGTGACATCGGTATAGACGTGCCCGCTGAGCAGGCGAATCAGCATCGAAAGGAGGACGCCGCCCGCACGGCGGGTGCGCGCTCCCCGGTAG
>JBBSFO010000042.1:0-15177 GCA_038238655.1 Thermomicrobiales bacterium
ACCCTTCGTCTTCGAGCACGTCCCGGAGCAGCCCCGCGATGCCCGGCTCGTACTCGACGAGCAACACCGTTTGCCGTGCAGCGGATGCACAGGGTGCGCGACGCGACCCGGCTGCTGACGGCGGGTCGCTTCGCTACGGCGTGGGTGTGCCCGTCGCTGCGCCGCTCGCCTTGGTCGCCACGACCGCTGTGTGCGGCGGCCCGACCAGATCGCCCCGCACGTACCCCTCCTTCGTCCCGGCGAGCACATGGAACCAGCGTGAGGCCCCGTCACTCCCCGGCACGTTCGCCTCGATCACCACGAGATCGGTGCTCCCCGCCACCTCGACCGTCGTCTCCGCGTCGGTGCTGGGTTTGCTGCGCACACGCACCACATCGCCGGGGTTGACCGTCACCACCTGCACCGTGGAACCGGCGGGAGCGCTCCCATTCGTCGCTGCGGCGGGGGGCGTTGTCCTCCCCGTGCCCGGCGCGGGGGTGCCGGGGGTGGCGGTCGCCGCGCCAGTCGCGGGGGGAGTGGGCGTAGTGGCAGGTGAAGGTGGAGGGGCAAGCGTCACGGCCGTGACGGGCAGTGGGGACGGGGAGGGGGAGGCGACGAGCGGCGCGACCTGGGTCAACTCCACGGCACGGGTGGCGGTCGCGATCTGGGTCAACTCGGTGGTCCGGGTTGCCGTGGCTTGCGGATTGGCCGTTGCGGCGACGGGAGCGGGACCAGTGGGCGTCGCGGACCCACCGCAGGCGACCAGGGGCATGGCGAACAGCACGCACCACCACCAACGCCGCATCATCTGCCTGCCTCCAGTGACTGCCGGTGCGGCAGTCGCGTCCACATCCCGCGTCGCTGCTTCCGATCACGGCGCGGTCTTCGTGCGCCGCTCATCCCCGTCCCGCTCGTCGTTCCTCATGCGCCCGCTCCCCAGTCTTCGGCTGGTGCCCTCTCCGTGGGAGGCCTCGTTAGTCGTCCTGCTTGCGCGGCCTGCCTTTGCCGTACAGCGGGTGCGAGGGATTGGCAACGCCGCGCTTGCCGAGGTGCTCCCGCCGGTAGCGCTCAATTTCGCCGCGTTCGATCAGCAGAAAGCCCGCGCGCTGCCCGCCGCCGCCTTGCCGAATCGCCGTGAGCCGACCGCGCGCGATCGCATCGCGGACCGCTCCCGGTTGGATGCCCAACGCGTCTGTCGCCTCGGAAACCACACCACGTCGTAACTGGCTTGACCCATATGGGCATTCATGACAAGACGAACCGAGTGGCGAGGTAGCGAGGCGTTCCGGTGCCGGCAAGGTTCCAGCCACCTGCTGGACCGAAGTATGTGTCCCAGAGCTACGACCCATATGTGTCAAGGATCATAAGACGGAGCGTGTCGGAAACGTTCATGAATGGCCACTCCATGCGTGCATCATAACATGCCTATTGACACATCTGTCATAGACTGCGAACAGGCAGTCAGTCAAGCGAAGGGCTTGGCAAGGAAATGAGGGCGACTGACGAACAGGAAAACAGTGTACGCGAATGGTGCGTCCGGCAGATTCCCGCACGCTCGGAGGCCAGAGCGATCCCCGGTCTGTTTTCGCGCCTCCGGACACGGTCGCGATGCTCCGACGCGTCGCGGGGTGACGTCATGGCAGCGCCCGGTGCCACGATGCGGGCGGACACGCGATGCTGGCCACGTCCCGGACGCTAGGAGGCGGGCACCTGCGCAGCCCCCATCTCCACCGTCAGCAGGTCCGGGCCGACGCTGAGGATCGCCTGCGGCGGGATCGGCGTCGTCGTGCCGCCCATGCCCAGCATGCCCCCCTTGTGCGCCCCGAGCTCGGTGACCTGCCCGCTCGCGGCATCGATCGTCAGCTGCGCGAGCGTGCCGAGGAAGGTCCCGGCCCGATCGACGACCTTCAGTTTGACGATCTGGTCGAGGTCGAGCAGCGCGTTCGCCGCGCTGTCCGTGCCGGGGATCTGCGTTACCTGGCTGCTCGCCACGGTGATCGCGTCCGCGCCGATCTGCTGCACCTGGTCGAAGGGGATGACGAAGGTGCCGGAATCTCCCTTCACCTGCAGCGCGACGAGGCGCAGCGCCGCCAGGTCGATGAGCGGTCGCGCGACCATCCCCAGTTTCGTGCCCTCGGCGAGCGACACGACCGCCATGCCCTTGAGTTTACTCGCATCCATGCATCGTCTCCTTCGCCGCCACCCGTGGCGTTTCACGCGCGGCGGAACATCCCGCTAGAGCCGCGCGCGGCCGCGCATCGCCAACACCCAGAGGAGGGCGAGCAGCACCGCGCCGATCAACGAGCGCAACAGGGGCACGCCGTTGATCGTGTAGTCCGGCGCGATGCTGAAGTGCAGCACATGCCCGGCGATCCACGCGCCGAGCATCCCGAGGAGCACCGCCCCCACGAAGCCGAGCGGGACGCGCGTGCCGACAATCGCTTCCGCGACCAGGCCCACGACCAGTCCGACCAGCAGGAGGATAACGAGCTGGTCCAGCGGCGGCAGCGAGAGCGTGATCGTCGTATCGGCGAGCCGTCCCATGGTCGCTCCTTACCGTTTCACCGGCTGCGGATCAGCGCCGGCCGCGATACCAGTAGCCGCCGCCGCCGAGCAGGAACAGGACGACGATGATGATGATCAGGAGGGTCAGGGTGTCCACGGCTCCGCTCCTTCTCCCGTCGGGCACATCGCGCGATGGTGGCACGGCACGGGGATGCGCGGAGTATAGGGGGCGGATCGGCGCACCGTCAATGACGGTACACCCCGGATCGGCCGTTCGCCTGGGAGGAGAGACGCGCACGCAGGCACCGAGTACTCGCGGCAGTGGCAGCGCGACGCCGACGGATGGTCGCGTCGCGTCGTCAATCAACGCCACGGCGCTGCTGCTCGATACACCGGTGCGCCCCCGTTGCGGTGAGCCGGACATGGACGCCGCTCCGCAGCGCCGGTTCGAGCAGCCCCTCCGACAGCAACTCGTCCACCGCGTCCCACGTCTGCTCATCGCTGAGCCCGAGTGGCCGGGCAATGTCCGACCGGCAATGGACGGCCCTATCGGTGGCCCCGCCGGTTGCGGCGCACACCTGCGCGAAGAGGCGCGCCTTGATCGCTCCGTCCACCCCGCCCCCACCCGCGCAATCGTGCCGATCACCACCGTCTTGACTTCCGCCCACGCCCCACCCACCAATGGCACCATCGCGCCGTCCGCGCTCACCTGTTGGAGCGTCGGGCCGACGGGCGGCGGCGGTTGCTCGCGCATCAGCCGCTCCACCGCCGCCGTCTGCACCGCGACGTACGCCGCCCCCGCCGCCTCGGTCTGTCGTCGCACCGTCGCTGCGCTCACCGTCACCCCCCAGAAGAAGGCGAGCTGTGCCGCCGCTTGCGCGAAGGGCATCCAGGTGGCAAGACGGGTCATCCCCTCGCGCAGGGTCGCGCTCTCCGCACCGGGCAACAGCGCCAGTTCCTCATCAAGGGGGAAAAACCCCGCTCCCGCAGGCCGCACAGACCAGATAGCGACGGCGCAATCGCACCGGCGTCGGTTGCCCCACTGTCAGCACTGTCCGTTCCTGCCAACCACGCGGCGCGAGCATTCCCCCGCAAGTCGCACAGACCAACCGCTGCGCGACGGGCAGCGTCGTCGGATCGGTCGCGTCACTGGCGTGGATCAGGTCAGCGAGATACTGCGCCCGCAGATGCGTCAGTGCCTCCTGCACCGCCGCTTCGATCTCACTGAGGGTCGCCCGGGGATGCACCGTCCGCCATGCCACGAGTGCCGCTTGCACCTGCGCGTTGAGCGTCGCCCACGCAGGGAATGGCTCCGCGTCACTCATCGTCTTCCTCCTCCGCATCGTTGCCTCTCCATCGAGAAGCCCACTCTACCAGAGCCTGCAAGACTTTGACGCGCACCCAGTGCCATAACTGGCAGTAGGTTGATCACCGCTCGCCGATTGCCCTTGCAACGCGGGAAACCTTGGTCGCTTATAAGGGTGATTCGGCCACCTCATTTGGACCACTTCCCCGCTTGGCTTGCCCCGCCCCACTTTGATCCAGTTTGTACCCTGTTCTTCGTCTAATCCCCCTTAGACGAAGGAAATCCCCGCGCGCGCCCGTTTTCTTTCTGCTAATCAGGGGGTTGCCAGAGGGTTAGACGAAGGTGTATCATGGAGTGATGGAGACACCCCGAAACGACATGCCTTTCGATGACGCATTGACGCTCTATCGCGTCGAGCATTTCGCCACCCGCAACTTCGCCGAGCGGACGCGGCGGGACTACGCCTTGGACATCGAGGAGTTGATCGCCTACCTCACCGAGCACACCACGGTGACGACCGTCCAGGCCGTGACGCTCCGCCACCTGCACGGATTCCTCGGCGAACTCGACCGGCTGGGACGGGCCGGGAGCAGCAGGCGGCGCAAGGTCTCCTCGATCCGCTCCTTCTTCCTTTTCCTCACCAAGCAGAAGATCATCCCGTCCGATCCGACCCTCGACCTCACCCCGCCGATGCGCGAGCAGACCCAGCCCCGTGTCCTCTCTGCGGGCGAGTACAAGCGCCTGCGCGAGGCGGCGCAATACGACCCCCGCGACCTGGCGATCATCGAGGTGCTCCTGCAGACCGGCATGCGCCTCACGGAACTCTCCCGCCTCACCCTCACGGATGTCGAACTCCCCCAGGGGCGGATCAGCAAGGAGGACCTCGGCAGCGTCACCATCCAGGGCAAGGGCAGGCGAACCCGCACCGTGACCCTCAACTGGAAGGCGTGCCGGGCGATCCGCAGCTACCTGGCGCTGCGGCCCAAGACCGACTCCCCTTCCCTCTTCATCACGAAGTTCCGGGAAGGGATCGGCCCGCGCTCGATCGAGAACGTGATCGCCAAGTATCTCGCGGAGGCCGGGATCGAGGGAGCGTCCGTCCACACGCTGCGGCACACGATGGCGACGCACATGGTGAAGAGCGGGATCAAGCTCGATATCGTGCGGCAGGCGCTCGGGCACACGTCCCTGAAGACGACCGGGCTGTACGTCGACCTCGCGCGCGACGTGATGGACGAGGAGATGCAGCGGCACGCTTTATAAGGTCTGCTATAATGGAATGAGTGAAGCGATGTATCCCGCATGTTGCGATGCTCTTTATCCTCTTTTTCCTTGCCGGAACGTTCCATCATGTTGAAGGACAGGGCTATATGATTATGAACCCCAATGGCGGAGCGCCGACGTTGCTGCTCCCTCTTCCCCCTATCGGAGGCGGAGGCGGTGGAAACACCTACAATGCCCCTGTCTTTCCTGCCGAGATAACCGCTTCGTTTGAATACCATCCACAAGACGACGGCACGTATACCGTTGTCGCAACACTCGCGAATCCGGAACGATTGAGTTTAAGTATCGGGCTGAGTTCGGGTCAAGGCGCTGATCCAGGCCCGAATGTCGATACCTCCGGCACGAGTTGGACATTTCCGGATGTCCCTGCCAATCAGACTACCTACGTCAATATGAAAGCGATGGTCGGCGGTGCCTGGTCGCAGGTGGCCTATTGGAAGTTGACCGTGCCGGAGTGGATTGCACCGACGCCAACTGCTGAACCGATTCCCGTATCCCCTTCGACGGCACCGGGTCTGTATCTCACGTCGACCGATTCTATTATCATGGCAGTTATGATTGCTGCTGTAACTGCCGGTGTAACAATCGCAATCGTCAGTCGCATCAAGGGCTAAGAGCCGAGCAGTGCAGCGTTCCATATCCCATAAGCACTGCACATTGGCGGAGGAGAAGCGCTACGATGACATGGAAGCCCAAAACGTCGCCCGTGATCCGCGCGACACTTGCCGCGATAGAGGCCGTGAACGGACTTCGGGATGCACGACTGGAAGCGGCGCAGGACGACGGTGAACGGGAGCGGGTGCAGACCGAGCACCGTGGGTTGCTCTTCGTGCTCGCGACCATCCTCCACGAGGCGCAGTTCGGGCCACCCTCCCCCGCTCCGACGGGCCTGCGTCTTGTCCGGCGCGAGCCGACCGACCCTTCTCAGAATCCCTGACGGCGCATACGGGGAGGCAAAGCCGATGGCCTGGTACGACGACAAGAAGAAGACAACGCACGTCGCACGCTACAAGGATAGGGAGACTGCGGAGCGGGAGGGACGCGAGGCGGCGGCACGCGCTCTAACTTCCCCCTTGATACTTATGTCGTATAATGCTATCTTTGCTCTATGTTTACCGAGGAACAACTCGCCCAACTGCGCAGCGTCATCCGGGAGGAAGTGGAGGCCGAATCGGCGCAGACTCGACGCGAGGCGACGTTTGCCAACGTCCATCTCAAGGCGGGACTTTCCGCGATCAACGGCCGGCTCAAAACCGTGGAGATCGACACGAAGCGGACCCGCGAGGCGGTCATGACCCTCGCGCAAAAGCTCGACACCGCCCAAAAAGAGACCGGGGAACTCCTGCACGAGATACTGGATACGGTCGGTGAGCACCACACGAAGCTCACGCGCCGCGTCGAGCGCATTGAAGAGCATCTCGGCTTGCCCGAACACCGGTAGCCCCGTGGAGGACGAACCGATATGCGGGGATGCGCTATTCTAGCTCTACTATGAAATACGCGATCGCCAGTGTCACCGCCAAAGGGCAGTTCACGGTCCCCAAGGCGATCCGGGAGACCGTGGGCATCAAGCCGGGAGACCGGGTGACGCTGTGCGTTCAGGACGGCGCGATTGTCCTGAAGCCGCTGGGCCGCAGTATCGTCGCGGAGACTGCGGGCAGCCGTGCCAAGCATGTGAGGCGACGCCGATGAGCAGGCATGTCACAATCAATCTGCGCCTGCCACCGACCGTCTACGACTGGCTGAAGCTCGAAGCGGTGCGGCGGCGCATCAGCCTCGGCGCGCTGGTCCGGGAGATGCTGCGGGCGGCGGACGGCCGGGAAGCGGCGAAGCAAGCGACCGCAGCAACCCGTTCATAATGGAACGGTCGCACCAGTATACTGATATGAAGAATCAATACCGCTTCACCAGGCCACCGACGAGCCTCGGCCGGCCGCATATCTAGCGCGATAACTTCTCCCTTGTCTCAGGGAATCTCTTGCCGGAGATCGCGGACTGGCAGCGATTCACGAATGAACAACCCCGAGGAACGGCCGTCATGGTGATGCCGTCCCCCACTTCCCCCCTGCGGCGTGTCTACCGTGCTATCGCGCGCGTCCTGAAGGAGCGCGGCAAGATCGTCAAACTCTACTCGGCGGCGAAATAAACATATCCCCTAAGCACGATCTCCATCGAGACCTTCCTTGTTTGCCCGAGAACAGACGGGCGTTCCTTCGCCTCCGCTTGCGCTACGCTCTTTCGAGGGGCTGATTCCCTTGCCGTTTTGCGAGCGTACGACGGACGTATTCGCCGATTGAGATGCCCTCCGCAAAGGCTGCCGTGCGGATGCGTTGATACTCTTCTTCCGTGATTTTCAGGTGTAAGTCTCTGGTTTTCATAGCACTCCCTCGTCTCCCGCCGCTGTGCGGCGGTGAGGGGAACGGGCACGGCTCATGCGATCCGTACCGCCGCCGGTTCCTTGCCGGTGAGGGCGGTCTTCCATTCTGCCGCCGAGATCTTCTTGTCGGCAAAGATGGTTGCGCTCTCTTCCGCCCAGGCGCAGAGTGCATCGATTGTCTTGAAACAGGGTGAGATCGGTGAGCCTTCCGTGCAGGTTTCCCATAGACGGAAGCCTCGATCGGTCTTGCGGGCTTCTCTGTTTGCGAACGCGAATATGGTCGTCATGTTCATTGCATCTCCTTTCTTGTTAGGATAATTGAAGTATAGTTGTACAATGGTACAATTGTCAAGGGAACAAAGACGATCAGACGAGATCAGTTTCGGGATGTACTGGTGGCGCAGGGGCGTTAACAGGGGTGCTCGAATACGTATCGGTGGTCACGTCCGCGTTTGGGAAACATATCCGGTAAGCGTAGTTTCAGCACACTCCTGCAGGATCGCAACGTTTGGCTATTGCGATTGTGCAATTCGTCGGTTCTTCGCTGCTGCCTCCGGAATTCTTCTGCTATAATCACTTCCATCATATGGCCAATCCACGGCGTTCCCGCCTCCTCATCCGTCTCACTCCGCTGAGTATCGTCGCGCTCCTGCTGAGCGCCTACATCTGGCTCTTCCGGACGCATCTGACGACACCGGATCGCAAGCACGTCTTACCGACGAAGTCCGAAGCGATCCCCACCCCCGAGGAGCCATACTCGTCTCACGCAAACAGCGAACCCTTGCGGTCAGTCCATTCTGTCTCGTCGAAATAGCTCTCGGGATATGTTTCTCGTTCGCCCGAACGCCCGAGTACCCGAACGCCCGACCAGCAATTCGTCTCACCGTAGTACTCCCCTACTTGACAGACAGAGAGAGTGTACGTACACTGCACGAAAGGAGGCGTTCGCCCGTTCGGGCGAGTACCCGAACAGCCGAGTAAGCGAACGACATGCAACAAGTGCAACACTAGACAAAATATGCCCTTGACAGGATATATAAACTATCTTTATTATAGTCTTATGAGGTCGTTCCTGTCTGCATCCGAGGTTGCCAAGCTGATAAGCGTTGACCGTGCAACAGTTACGAGATGGATCAGGAAAGGTATGGTCAAGGGTGTCGTCAGACCGGAGGGTTCGCAGCAATGGCGCATCCCCATCGCGTCCTACCAAGCGCTGCTCAAACACCATGAAAGTCGTTAGCTTCAGCATTTTCAAAGGCGGCACCGGCAAGACCACCTCGACGGTCAATGCCGCTGCTGCGCTCGTTGCGCGCGGGAAGAAGGTGCTGCTCGTTGATCTGGACCAGCAGGCCCAGGCAACAAAGTACCTTGGGCTCGACGCTGAGGAATCCCCCAATCTCTTCGAGGTATTCTCCGGCATGAAGAGTCCGGCGTCGGCAATCCGTACGACCGAGTTTGGCATCGATGTGCTCCCCTCCCACGGGCTCATGGCAGCGATTGAGAGCGCGCTTGAAAATGGGGACGAGATGAAGCTCGACGGATACCTCCAGTCGCTCAGGCCATCATATGATTTCATCCTCATCGACACGCCTCCCGGTAAGTCCCGCCTCACCTTCAATGGTCTCGCCGCCGCTGATCTGATCTTGATGCCCTGTGCCACGCAACGCATGGCCGTCGACGGCATTGGCGACACGATCAGCTATCTGCAAACGACGATGTGGAAGAAGTTTGACCTCAGCCACCAAGAACTGCGGATCCTCTTCACCATGTATCGCGCAACGACCAACGAATCCCCTGCCCTCGTGGCTAATGCTCGGAGGATATGGCGTGATAACGTCCTGAACGTGCACATCCCCCATGCGGCGATCTTCTCGACGTCCTACAACATGCGAAAACCGGTGAACGTCATTGATCCGAAACATCCGGGCTCAATCGCCTATGATGTGTTCGCAGATTGGTTGGTGAACTATGAAGACTCCACAAATTGAAGATTACGCGACATCGGCAGGTGCGCTCAAGAAGTATTCTCTTGAGGACATGCCGCCTATTCAACCGCGAGGAAAGCGCGGCAGCTCTCCTGCGGCTTCCAACGAGGCACAGCCAGTGAAAGAGACGGATACCCGAACGGGCGAGTACCCGAACGGGCGAACGGGCGAACGGGCAAGTGCGGGGAGAGTGATCAAACGCTATTCGTTTGAACTCTACGAGGATCAGATGAAGACGCTTCGTCGGCTGTCTGCCGAAGAGCGATTGAACGGGGAGAAGGGGAGTATGAGTGAAATGGTACGCGAGGCTATCGCAGCGTATGTAGCCACGCGGAAAGGGAAGTAAGCGAACGCCCGAGTACCCGAACGGGCGAACGGTTACAAGCATATGAGTAACTACGAATCAAAAGACCGATCATTTATTGCCCGCTATGGCGCGACTATTCTGCGCGGAGGCATCGCAGCCATCCCCGCAGCGCTGTATCGCTATCAAGGAGAGCTCGGGCTTCAGCCGCAGCTCGTCTGGTTTATCTCAGCCATCCTTGCCCACAAGTGGGATTCTGACATGCCTGATCCGTCGCTCAAGCGGCTCGCAGTTGAGACCGGTGTCAGTCGTCAGCAGCTGCATAACTACCAGAAACAGCTTGTCGAGGCAGGATGGCTCCATGTCATCAATCAGCAAACGCAGGTAGGCGGGAAGGGAACGAATATCTATGATTTTTCCCCGCTTTTTGGCGCGTTGGAAGACCGGCTTGATCGTGATAAACGAAGGAGTTCCGAGTCAGTACAAGGCGAAACGGATTATTCCACCCCCCATGTAAACGCTGGTTTACATACCCATGTAAACCCCAGTGGACATGCCCATGACAACGAGACTTTACATACCCATGACAACCCCAGTTTACATCTTAAAGAATCAGTATTTAAAGAACCATTAGAAGAGATTGTTGATATGTCGACTAATCGAAAGAGCACACACTCAAACAATAAAATTGTGGATAACTCTGCATCGCAACAGATCAGATTAGAGGACATACACACCAACGGGTTTGCTGCCGGAAACGCCAAGGAGTGGCGTGGGATGGAGGGTGTCGGAGAAGTCCTGAAACGCAAGCCGGGGCGCCCGCGCAAATACGCCGATGAAGAGAGTCAAACATTGCTCAACTATGTTGCGGATTTCGCCCGCGAGTTCGCAGATCAGGCGACCTTGCAAAAGAGCGCGTCGCGGATCATCAACGATTACCAGAAGTGGGGAAGGGGAGACATCAACTCCTTCATCGGTGTCCTGTACCAGGCGCGCGCGACGACCAAAGAACACAGCGCCGCCATCCGGGGATCGAAGTTCGCCTACTTCTGCAGCATCGTCGAAGACCTCCTGGGACTGAGGGACAACCAGGCGGCGCCGAGTGTGCACAACTGAGTACAGCACCTGATCGAGCACCAGGATTGCTCGTTCACAGCCACACCGGGTAGTGGAAACGCTGTAGGCAGAAGCACCACGAGTCGCACCACTGAAAACCACAGTCACGGCCGAGAATACAAAAGGAGTCCTGGCGGACAGTTTAGACTGAGAGGGAAGGAGCCTTTGGCGGGGGGAGTCTGCAGCACCGGTCGTTCCTCCCTCCTCTCCCTGGCGGTCGATTTGCCGCAGACTCCCCCCGCCACCTTCCAACACATTTGCCCTGCGGGCAGAGTCTCCGCTGCGCTCCGACTCGGAATGTGTTTCCAGGCGGCACCCCCACGGGGGTCAAAGGAGTTGTGCGCCGCATCCCTCTCAGACTCTTCCTTCGTCGCAAAACAAATTGTAGCCTCCGGCAAAGAACATCCATCACGCTGCGCTCGCACGCGGTGCTCGCTGGCGATTGCTGCCAACGCGGTTGGCACTCCCTTCGGTCGCCGGACCGCCACGCCGCTCACCACGGAGCCTTCTTGCCCTCTCATTGTGGCACCTGGCGCAGGTTGTCAAGGGTCTCAGCAATGCTTCGATCCTGCGGGACTGCGCCCTTGACAACGCGTATCCAGTCGCGATGAGACACTGGCCGCAAGAAGCGGCAGATTGGAGGTGAGGAGCATGAAGATGTACGCGGTGGAAATCCGCGCCACGACGACGCTCTATGTCCCGACGGACAGTAAAGAAGCGGCGGCGAACGAAGCGGTCGCGCTGATCCGCGTTCACAGCCCATTGTTGCGCTGGGACTTCGTGCGATTGTCGGTGCGCAAGGTCACACTCAAGAACGGACCACAGGCGTGATCCAGAAACCGCCATCTGTCCCCACAGGTGGCGGTGTTATTTTGCTCGGCTCTCTGCGTCCTGTGGACGCTCGCCTGCGGGCTCGCTACCGGTATCGGCTCGTTTGAGTATCGAGACATGGCTGGCATAAACGCGCGGATCGGCGACGACCTGCCCACTCTTGTCTTCTTTGGTTTGCGGATGGAGATAGCCATCGATCCGGAGCTTGGTTCCGGTCGTTAGGTTCGCGTCCCGGATGCGTCGCGCTTCTGCTTTGGTGGAGAAGACGCGATGGTAGACCGCATACCGCTGCGCGCCGTCATACCGGTGTTCCGAGACGACCAGATTGGCCGCAACCACCTGGCCCTCGTTGTTCGTGCGGATAGTCGGTTCGTGCACGAGGAAACCGGTCCACCGGACACGCGCCTGTCGCTCCCGATCCGGCGTAGCCCGATGGGCGTCAAACGCCGCGAGCGCTTCAAACGGTGTCGGCTGCTTCCGCGCCTGGTCCAACCCGTCGACGTAGTCGTCGTCGCAGTCCGCTGTGGGGGGATCGGGATTGCCGTCTTTGTCCGTCCGGATCTCCCGGAGGATTTTCTTCGGCCCCCACCGCATTGCCGACGCGTCCGGGGATGCCGGATTTTCGTCACCAGATGCCCCAGGACGCGCGGAAGCGTCCGAAACGATGATCTGGTCTGCTTGCGCCGGTTGCGGCGGTGCAGGGGATTCTAGGGGCGCTGCGGCCGGGTGGGGGAAGACCTCGACGGCGATGTGGCCGCTCCGCAGGAAAAGGACCCGCGCCGACCGGTCCCGGGATTCGATCAGGATACCGGTGCGCGCCTCGCGGGCGACGGCGTTGCGGATCGTGATATCGACGTTCTTTGTGGAGATGGCGACGACATTCGTTTCCGGGTAGAGGGCGATGAAGCGCCGGTCGTTGGACCCCGGCGAGACGGTCTGCGGTGCGCTGAGGAGGTGGCCAGCGCCATAGTCGTCATCGGTGATCGGCTCGGGGGCATGGCCGAGTCGCGCGGCGAGGCGATCTACCGCCCACCGACCGGTTCGGGCGATCGTATTTTCGTGTTCAGGCATAGCGTTGGAGGATTATGACACAATGAAATCTATTTGTAGATTCAGCTATTCTGTCGTATTGGCCGGGAAATAAATCTCAGTAAGTCCTTATTCCGTTGTAATGGCCGAAGTGCACGTTGCGCCACTATGCGCCTCGCGCTCTCAGGGCTTGCGTAACCGTACTTTTGTCCCAACTGTGCGAGGTTCATGGGCTCACCTACGAGGCCATGTCGGTCGAAGAGCATACATATCGTTTGCGGCTGGATTGCACCTTCCCATGGTCGTTCGCCCTCGATGTGCATTCTGCTCTTGGAGTTTTCGTCGGGATGGACTTTGAAAGACTCTGGTTTCGTCTCGGGTATGGTTTGTCGAGCCGTCGTGACGAGTGCCGCTTTGAAAGCCGACCAATCTATCTCCTGGTCAGGACGTAGAAGATCTTGCCCATCAACCAAAGCGATTGCCAGTCGGTGCATACCCCGTTGAGCGTACCGCACCTGCTGAGGATCTTCCTCCTCCGTGAACTTCACCAGTATCCTTCGAAGCTCCGCAACTTGTCGCTGCCATTCCAACGCAGAGGCTTCGTCAAGCAGGCGTTGCTTCTCGATGCGCTTCGCTTTGTTGCCTTTCAATAGGTCAGCTTCCTGTATGATTGGTAATATCAACTCTCTTATCTTATAATCATATCACACATAAATTTCGTCATTTTAAGGATAGAATATGATTCTAAATAATATTATAGATTCTAATAGCAGCATCTTGATAACCAACCAAGTTGCTCACAGCGATCTGCTGTTCGTTCGGGGAGAAGGCAATCCTTGATGGAGAAAAACCCCGTCCGGGAGGTGGTCCTTCGCCGCGAATAGTGTGCATGATCTTGCCAGCATCGAGATCCCACATGTGTACATCGGGGGACTCTTTCAGGCTCGACGCTAGGATTTTCCCGCTACGGGTGAAAGCGAGTTCTGCCGATTCATTTATCGGGAGTGTTCGTAGAAGCCTGCCGTCGCTGACACGCCACCATCGTACTGTATCGTCGGTTGCCGCTGACAGCAGGGTCTGTCCATCGGGCAGAAACCGAACAACCTTAACTGCCAATGCATGACCCCTCAGGATGCGAAGCAGCTTGCCGTCGCTCGCTCGCCAAAGTCGGATAGTTTTGTCGAGCGAGCCGGAAGCAATTATCGCACCGTCCGGGGAGAATGCGACCGTATATGCGAAATCTTCATGCCCTTCCAGAGTCCGAATAAGCCTGCCGTCGCTGACGCGCCATAGTTGCACGTTTGAGTCAGTGGATATGGACGCGAGACTCTGACCGTCCGGGGCGAAGGAAATCTCATATGTGGAATGCGTGAAACCCGTCGGCGGGGCATGCGCATACGCGCGCAAGGTTCGCAGGACTGACCCGTCTCGTACGCGCCATAGTCGCACGGTATTCCCGTATCCTCCGCCAGCGAGGATTTGCCCATCGGGGGAAAATGCCAGATATTCCCCAGCATGTTCCTCATCCACGACATAGGAAGCGGCCCCATCCCTCAGCCTCCAAAGCCGGATCTTCCGATCCACGCAGCCGGAAGCCAGTTGTTGCCCATCTGGTGAGAAGGCAATCGTCATCACATTCTGTGTTGAACCTACGAGCGTAAGGGATCGCGTCGAACGTGCTGCAGGAGCCTCCGTCTGAATGTTATCCGTCTTTTGATTGACCGCTGGCGACATCACACCGGAAGGATGGTCTGGTCTCTTGGCGGTAATTGAGTGGATCGTCTCTGCCCCTTTTTTCAACGCTGTGAAGCCCAGAACGGCAGCTGGCCACTTCTCAAGATCGTCGCCGTGAATCGTTTCAAAATATGCCCGTATGACCGCCTCGAGTTTCGGGGTAAGGACATCATCCCTCTTGTTAAGTTTATGTATCGCTTCATCGACCGAACTTATCGCGAGTGCTTCGTCGAGTACGCGACGCCATTCGTCTCGTTCTTCTGAAGTTATGCGGTTTGTGCTAGCAAGCGGCTCGTCCTCATCGTGGAGACGAGCAAAGATAGCCGTAAGTTTCTTGCGACGCATACACTGATGTTCGCCATCGAGAATCGCACGGACACGAATACCTGTAATGTCTTCGAAGTTATTTGTGGTGCCCCATCTCCCATTTTCTTGCCCCCATCTTATAAGAGCGTCCAAAGCCTTTGCGAATGTGCTTTGTTTGTACATATTAATTTCCCCTTCGTTCGCATAACAAAGTGCGGGACTTTGAGCTTTGCTGCCTTTATGCTGGTTTCAGTTAGCAAAGGAGGTGGTGATCGACTGCCCCCAGAGGCTCAACGGATTCGGAACGTTGCTGACTCAACGCTCCGATCGTGATCGCATCCTAGTATAGGAGGTTTGTCAATGTACGGTTGTCCTTCCCCTCCACTTCCTGGCGGGATCGGCGGTGCCGGTTCCCGCTTCG
>JBBSFO010000043.1:0-15029 GCA_038238655.1 Thermomicrobiales bacterium
AAACGTTCCTTTTCCGGGATCAGAACAGCGAGAAGCTAACTACACCCCATCCTGACAGGCTGCCGTCTCCGCTTCATCGTGTTGTCGAGGCGTCGCTGAAGCGGACGATGGTATCCGTTTCGTGAGGTGACTCCAACTTGGACTTGCGGGAATGCACCCGTCCGCGCATCAAGCTTCCCTTTTCGCGGCGATCAGTTCATCGTCATCACCGAGAAGGTGATGTTGCTCATTGTCCAATCACGGGAATAGTTCAAAACTCACAGACTCCACTTTAAGCGACCAAGAATGCAAAGGTATCGGGGAATACCCTCGCCTGGGCGAGGTGCGCGGTGAAGTCTTTCTCCTCACTTTGGATCGTGAGCGTGGAGAAGGCGTCGCCTCTTACCGTGGTGATTACGAGAGCGTGATATCTCCTCCCACCGTTTTCCGTGAGCAGAAACTCGAACTGCCGCGCGGATTGCCCCGCCACGGTTGTCGCAGTGGGTTGGGTCGTCAATGCCTGATACTCAGGTAGCTTGCTGGACGCCTTCTGCGTTACCTCCGTCTTCAGGTCCAACGTGGCCCCCGGCTCCATCGGTTGGATGGTAACGAGGATGACGCCACTCACCAGTCGCGACTCGAATCTGGCGGCTACTGTCGGCTGTTGAGGCGGGACCGGTGTTTGCTGATATCCGTCCGGGACAGTGAATGAGAAGCGGCCCTGCGGATCAGTATAGAGCGTCGACGTCGGCATAACCGGGGTGATACCGCGCGATTCGGGGGGACTGCTACTGATAGATGCCCGGGGAGTCGCCAACGGAAGGACCGCTGCCTGTGTGGCGATGGTGGTTGTCGTTGCTGCGGGTACGATTGTCGGCTTCACCTGTCCCCCCCGCAGGCGGTACTTAGCGGGAGAGCGAGCAGAGAGAGGATCGCCATCGCGGTGCGGTATTGCGCAGATTGACGAAAAGCATTCACGATGCCCCCTGCTCCTGTATCGCTCGTCTGCAATCAGGCATAGACAAGTTGATGGAGTCCCTGTGGCGGAAGCCACAACGCGTTGCGCGGATGATAGCAGGACCGCGCAACGCGGCGGCGATGGCAAAGCGATGGAGCTCAACGCCCCCGAGACACAAACACGGTCGGATTTGACCTGCTAGGCACAAGGGCAATCAGGGGACGAAGGGGGAGGCGAAAAACGCGCACCCTAGAATCATCGGGAGCAACGGGGGCGGGGGATAACCGCTATGATAGGTCGCAGAAAAGACCGTCACGCTCACTCCGGCTTCTTCCCCCGCCGCGCCGCCGCCCGACTTTACCGCAAGGCACAGAAGGATTCAAACTGAGCCACTACCTCTCGCTACTCGCTACTCGTTACGAATATCTTCGTGGTGGCGGGCGGGGGGTGATGACGGTGGGATAGCCCGTCTGGCGCTTGCGGTAGTCGCCGGCGGGAATGTGGATGTGCCGCACCATGCGGACATCGGCGAGGCGGGAAGAGATGCGGTCGTCAATGCCGGGGAAGTCAATGCCCTGTTTCTGATCGGGTCGGATGTTGTTGCTGGTAATGACGAGCGGTAGCCGCTGCATCGCGCGGTAGTTGATGATCTGGAAGAGTTTTTCGCGCGCCCATGGCGTCGTATTCTCCGTGCCGAGGTCGTCCAGCACGAGGACGCCGACCTCGCGGATCGCCGTGAAGCGATCATCGAACGAGACGCCGCTTTTCGGGTCGTACGCGGCGCGCAGTTGGTCGAGCAAATCGGGCACGACGCCGAAATGCACCGTCATCTGCTGGCGGACGGCCTCGTTGGCGATGGCGGCGGCGAGATGGGTCTTGCCCGTCCCGTAGGTGCCGAAGAGAACGATCCAGATCGGCTCGTAGGTTTCGCTGTACTGCTTCGCCTGAATAAACGCCTCGCGCGTGCCGGGCACATCCTTGTCAAAGGACGCGAAGGTGCAGTCCACGAAGTGATCGAGATTGGAAAGCGAGCGCTGGTCGCTGTAGCGTGTCGCCGCCCGCTCGCGCTCCTGGCATTCGCAGGGGACAGTGCGCCCGAACTGCGGGTGGCCAACCTCGACATCGAGTCGAAGAAAGCCCGCCCCGTGGCAGATCGGGCAGACATCGCCCTCGCCGCGATCCCGCCGGTTGACCGGAATTTCCACGTCGGCACCTGCGGGGCCCGCCTCCGCCGCCCGCCCCTCGACATACGCCGCTAGGCGTGAACTCCGTATCACGTCCTTGATGCTTTGCATTTAATGCCCCCCGCCCGATCCTGCCTCATAATCTCGATACACCTCGAGGTCGGCGAACTTGGTCAGGGCCTGGAAGAAGCGGAGGTTGACGGTCCCCATCGGGCCGTTGCGGTGCTTGGCGATGTGAATCTCCGCGATGCCCTTCTTTTCCGTCTCCGGGTCGTACAACTCCTCGCGGTAGATGAACATGACAATGTCGGCGTCCTGCTCGATCGAGCCGGACTCGCGCAGGTCGGACAACACCGGCACCTTTTCGGCGCGGGACTCGACGGCGCGGGACAACTGCGAGAGCGCGATCAGCGGCACATTGAGTTCGCGCGCCAGTTCTTTCAGCGAGCGGGTGATTTCCGCCACTTCCTGCACGCGGTTGTCCGAGCGGCCGCCGCGCATCAGTTGCAGATAGTCCACAATGATCATATCCACGCCGGATTCCGCCTGCAACCGGCGCGCCTTGGAGCGCAACTCGACGACGCTGATCGCCGGCGTGTCGTCAATATAGATCGGTGCGCTCGCGAGGTTGCCGAGGGAGCGGGAGATGGCGGGCCATTCGTCGTCGTCCACATACCCCAGCCGGAGCCGCTGCGAGTCCACGCCCGTATCCATCGAGAGCAGGCGCTGCACCAACTGCTCGCCACTCATTTCCAGCGAGAAGATACCGATATGCTTGCCGTAGCGGAGCGCGGCGTTGAAGGCCATCGTGAGGGAGAGCGAACTCTTGCCGACGCCGGGGCGGGCCGCGATGATGATGAGGTCGGACTGCTGCAAGCCGCCCGTCATCTTATCCAAATCCGCGAAGCCCGTCGGCACGCCGACCAGTTCGCCGCGATGCTGCTGGACGAAGTCAATCCGCTCGAAAAAGGCGTCGAGGAAGTGCGAGATCGGCTTGAAGTCCCGCTCCAGCCGGTCTTGCGAGACATCGAAGATCAGTTTCTCGCTCTTGTCGAGGGCATCAACCAGTTCGAGGTCGTCGTTGTAGCCGATCGTGACGATGGTGGAACCGGCGTCAATCAGGCGGCGGCGCGTCGCCTCACGCTTGACGATCCCGGCGTAGTATTCGACGTGCGCGGCAGTCGGCACGATGCTGAGGAGCGTCGTCAGGTAGGCAAGCCCGCCGACATCATCGAGGCGGCCCCGGCGCTGGAGTTCGTCCGGCAGGGTCGTCAGGTCGGCAGGCTCACGCTTGTCGTAGAGGTCCACAATGGCGGCGTAGATTTCGCGGTGCGCACCCCGGTAGAAGTCTTCCGGGTTCAGGCTGGGGCGGACGCGGACAATCGCCTCGCGGTCAATCAGGAGGGAACCGAGGACGGATTGCTCCGCCTCGCTGTTGTTCGGTGGTAATCGGTCCAGTACCCGCTCTTGTAGCGCCATCCGTCGCTCCGCTCCTCAGTGCTGAGTGCTGAGTGCTGAGTGCTGAGTGCTGAGGACGTACCTCGTGCGACTCGACAATCATTACCCGCGCTATGTACTGAGGAGAGAGCGTACGGCGCCGAGGTTCGTTCCTCGGCACTCAGCACTCAGCACTCGTTACGCTTCCGGCGGTTCCGGCTGGTCGGGCTGATCGTCCGCCGCCGGGGCTGCCTCTTCCGCCGTTTCGCCGCCCTCGCCCGTGACGATCACCGTCACCGACGGCACGAGGCGACCGACGAGCCGGACGGAAACCTTGTGCTCCCCGATGCTGCGGATCGGCTCATCGAGCGCGACCTTGCGCCGGTCCACCTCTTCGCCGACCGCGCGCGAAAGGGCGTCCGCGATTTCCTGCGCCGTGATCGAGCCGAAGAGCCGCCCGTTCTCGCCTACCCGCGCGGTGAAGTTCAGCGTCGTCGCGGCGATCTTGTCACCGAGCGAACGCAGCTCCTCTTCCTGCTTACGAATACGCTTCTCGACCGCCGCCTGCCGCTCCTGCACCTGCTTGATCGTGCCGGTCGTGGCGATCTCCGCCAACCTCTTCGGCAGGAGGTAGTTGCGGGCGAACCCTTCCTTGACCGTCTGCACCGTTCCCGCCGCACCCAGATGCTCGACATCCTGGGTGAGAATCACTTTCGTCGCCATTGCGCGTCACTCCTCGATTTCGTCTACCACAGCAAAATAGCGGCACTTCCGCCGCCACAGCGACAGAAAGTATACGTGCCGATGAGCAATCCGCGCAAGGGACTGTGTACGGACAGTACATCTGTGCGGGAACTCTGTCAAGGGGGTAGTACGTACTTTGCAGACTGGGAAAGGAAAGTAACGAGTAACGAGTTGATGCAGATGCCCTTCTCTCGTTACTCATTACTCCGTTCACAGGGATGATGCGACAATGGCGTCGCGTCGGGATGACCAATGGAGGTCAGGCAATGGAAACCAATACTGCGATCGTGGCAACAAAGACCGGAAGTTCAATGCATGCGACTGCTGCGCCGCATGTCGTGATCGTCGGTGGCGGATTCGGCGGACTGGCCGCCGCGAAGGCGCTCAAGGACGCGCCAGTGTGCGTCACGCTTGTGGACCGCGCGAACCATCACCTGTTCCAACCGCTCTTGTATCAAGTCGCGACCGCCGCGCTCTCACCCGCCGACATTGCCGCGCCGATCCGCGCGATCTTGCGCAATCAGCGCAACACGACAGTGCTACTTGGGGAGGTGACGGGTGTGGACCTCGCGAACTACGCCGTCACCCTCGCGCCCGATCCCGAAACGGGCGAAACCGCCGCCGACCCCTTGACGTACGACTACCTGATCCTCGCACCCGGCGCTGCCACATCGTATTTCGGTCACGATGCGTGGGAGAAGGATGCTCCCGGCCTGAAGAGTCTCGACGATGCGATTGAGATTCGCCGCCGGGTCTTCCTCGCCTTCGAGGCGGCGGAGCGCGAGCGGGACGCCGTCACACGCCAGCGCCTGCTCACCTTCGTCGTCGTTGGCGGTGGCCCGACGGGCGTCGAACTGGCGGGCGCGCTCGCGGAGATCGCGCACGAGGCGCTGGACCGCGAGTTCCGCGCAATCAACCCGGACGACGCGATGGTCTACCTGCTCGACGCGGGGCCGCGCATCCTTGCCACGTTTCCCGAAGACCTCGCGCGCACCGCAGCGTCGGATCTCGGAAAACTCGGCGTGAAGATTCGCGTAAAAGCGGCGGTGACGGGCATGGCGCACGATGCGGTCGCGTTCGGCGACGAGCGCATCGCGACCGCGACGATTATCTGGGCGGCAGGTGTCACGGCCTCGCCACTCGGCACATCGCTCGGTGTGCCATTGGAAAAGGGCGGGCGCGTTCCGGTTCAGCCTGATTTGACGCTCGCGGCGCACCCGGCGGTCTTCGTGATCGGCGATCTCGCGGCGCTGAAGGACGCGCGCGGCGCTTTCCTGCCGGGCCTCGCGCCCGTCGCGACGCAGCAGGGCGAAACCGCAGCGGCGAACATCCTCCACACGATGCGCGGCGAACCCACGGCTGCCTTCCGCTATCGAGATCGCGGCAACGTCGCGACGATCGGGCGGAACCGCGCCGTCGCGGTCATTTATGGGATCAAGACGCGCGGCTTCGTCGCCTGGGCGGTCTGGGTCTTCATCCACATCCTGACGCTGATCGGCTACCGCAACCGCTTCGCCGTGATGGCCCAGTGGACGTACGCCTATATCACCCATCGCCGCCCCGCCCGCCTGATCCGCGCGGAGAAAACCTAACCTGGATTATTCATAAAGGCATCAGACGACGCGCCTGGAGGTCATTGATACCCCGTGACGTTTTTCCGTGGCGCGATACAGGGAGGGGAGTACCGCTCCAATGTCACGATCACGGTGTATGAATAATCCAGGTTGGGTTCTCCCGCTACCGGGTGAGGCGGCCGACAATGGCATTGAGGCCGTCGTCGTCGGTGACGTGTAGGGTGAGTTGATAGCCGCGACGCATCTTCTTTACTTGCACGCGGGAGATTTGCCCTCCCAGGGCGGAGCCGATGCGGCCCTGCACCGTCTCGATCTCCGGCGGGGCGGGAACGGGTACCGGTTCCGCCGGGCGCTCGTCCCAAGTGCGGACGAGCGCCTCGGTCTGCCGGACATTGAACGCCCGTTCGGTGACGATGCCGAGCGCGGCGACTTGCTGGATGTGGTCAGTCAGACCTAAGAGGGCGCGGGCGTGGCCTTCGGTGATTTGCCCCGATGCCAGCGCTTCCTGCACGGCGGGCGCGGCGCCGAGCAGGCGGATGCCGTTCGCGACGGTCGTGCGGTTTTTGCCGACGCGCCGCGCAACCTGTTCCTGTGTCATGCCGAACTCGGCGACGAGCGTGCGGTAGGCGAATGCTTCTTCGAGGGGGTTGAGGTCGGCCCGCTGGATGTTTTCGACCAGGGCAAGTTCGAGCATCTGCTGCGGCGTGGCGTCCTTGACGACGACGGGCACCTGCCGCAGCCCGGCGCGGCGGGCGGCTTGCCAGCGCCGCTCCCCGGCGATGATCCGGTACGGGGTGCTGTCCGTCGCCTCGGCGCGGGCGACGAGCAGCGGCTGAATGATGCCATGTTCGGTGATGGAGGCGGCGAGAGCGGCGATCTCGTCTTCCAGAAAGGTCGTGCGCGGCTGATAGGGGTTCGGCGCGATGGCATCAATGTCCACCTCGATACCGCCGCCGCCGAGTGCGCCCTCCGGCATCAGCGCCCCGAGGCCGCGGCCCAGTCCCCCCCGTTTTGCGCCCATCCCTCGCCCCCTCACCCTGCGCGTCCGTTCACCCCGTTGCCAGGCGGCAAGTCTACCACACCGCCGGGCCGGACAACGGCATCTGATACACTGGTCTTCCTTCATCGGGAAGGATAGGAAGGTCGAAGGGGAGCAGTGTGGGCTTGCGACCGGACGAGGCGCGACCAGGCGAAACGGCGGTGGTCGCGACAGCAGCGAGCCAGCGGGCGATCATCGGGCAACTCGGCAACGGCGTCGGTGCGTTGGCATGGTGGTGGCATGCTGTGGCGGTCGCGGTGATCGCGGCGGTAGTGATTGGCGCGGCTTACCAGACACATCCCGTGTACGACATCGCCATCGGCATGCGCGTGCAGGACGACCCGCTCGTGCAGGAGTTCAATACGGCGGAGCGGCAACCGCCAGCGGCGGGCGACCGCACGTATCGCTGGACACATGGCGAAAGCAGCATCGTCTTTCCCGGCATCGGGAGAAATGCAGCGACCGTCACACTGACAATGGCGGGCGGCGCGAATCCGACCCCGGACGTGACGATTCTTGCGAACAATGGTGAGATCGCGCAGGTGCATCTCACGCAGGACTTCGCCGATTATCCTTTCACGATCCCCGCGCCGTACCTGACCACGGGCAATCTCATGCTGACCCTCCGGGCGACGCCCTTCCGCGCGCCGGGCGACCGTCGTGAACTCGGCGTGCTCGTCAGCCGCGTGCGGGTGCAACCGACGAGCGGGGTTGCCCTGCCGCCAGCGCGGACAGCGCTGGCGCTCTGGGGCGCGGTGATCCTCCTCATGTTTGCACTGCTGGTCGTCGGACTACGCGGGTGGGAAGCGGCGGCGATGGCTTCTCTTGTCGTGGTGGGCTTTGCGCTCCTGATCGCTCGCGACCGGCTTTTTATCGCGCTCGGCGCGGGGCCATGGCTGCGCGTCGCGACCGGGACGCTGGCGTTGGCGGCGTTGCTCCACTTTGCTGTCCCGACGGTCCTGCGGCGGCTCGGCATCGCGGGCGGCGGCGGGGCGGCGCGCTGGCTGCTTGCGGCGGTCGTCGGGGTGTTCGCAGCGCGGCTCGGCGGATTGTATCATCCGGCGATGATCGTCAGCGACCTCACCTTCCATGTCCACCGCTTCGAGGACGTTGTGCAGCAGCATATCTGGTATCAGGAGATTCCCGCGCTCTACGACAAGAACCGCCCCGTACCCTACCCGCCCGGCGCGTATCTCCTGTTCGCGCCCTTCGCGCCCTTTGTCCGCAACCGCGCCGATCTCCTGACGATCGGGACGCAATTGCTGGACGCCACGCGCATGCTCGTCGTCGGGCTGGTTGTCTGGAAGGCGACGCGGGAACGGATCGCGGCGGCATGTGCGACGCTGATCGCGGGAATCGTGCCCATCGCCTTCGTTATCTTCTCGTGGGGGAACCTGACAAACGCGGTCGGCGAGTGGGCATTGACCCTTCTGTTCGCACTGCTCGCGCTCAGTGCCGGGCGACTGCGGCGGCCATGGCTGGCAGTTGCCTTCGTGACGGTCGTCCTGCTGGCGCTGCTGTCGCATATCGGCGTCGCGGTGACGACGGTTGCGCTGTTGGCCGTCACATTCGCGGTCTGGGCATGTGTGCTGCTGTGGGCACGGCGCGCGCCCTGGCGCGAGCGCGATTTTCTTACCGCCGTCGCCCTGACCGGCATCGCGGGCGTGCTGGCGTTCGCGCTCTTTTATCGCATCCCGCTCACGAGCGCGCACACGGCGGCCAACGTTCCCGCGCTGGACAACGCGCCCGCAGTCTCCACCGGTGGTCGGTTCGAGATCGGCGGGCCGCGCCCCGACCCTTCGATTGGCCTGAACGACTCTCGCACCAATGATCCCATCGTCGCGGTTGTCGGGCAGATTTGGGTGGAGGGGTACGCGTTCTATCGCCTCTGGCCGCTTCTGCTCGCGCCGCTCGGGTATTGGGTGCTGTGGCGGAAGCCCCCCTCCCCTGACCCCTCCCCCGCTGCGGCGGGAGAGGGGAACTTGGCACAGACATCCGTAGCGAGTCCCCCTCTCCCGCGCACGGGGGAGGGGGACCCAACCAAAACCCTCTGCCTCGTCTGTCTCGTCTGGTTCGGCGTTGCGCTCCTTTTTCTGGTGGTTGGGGTGCTGGCGGGGCGGTACGTGCGGTACGCGATGACGGCGATTCCTGCCGTGGCGGTCGGGGTGGGCGTCGCGCTCGGCTATCTGTGGCAATGGCGTTGGGGAAAGGGTGTCGCGATTGTGCTCGTCATCTTCACTATCGCTTCGACTCTGCTTGTCTGGTACGGGCGGATCACGCGGGCGTATCACACATGAGTGAGCGTGCACGGGGAACGGCCCTAACCCCCCATCCGCCCAAAGGGCACCCGGCTTCCCCACGGGGGAAGGGGGAGCAAGAGACGCATGCCGCGTCTCTTTACTTGATTGGTATTACTCTCTTTGCGCTCGTTGGGTTGGTGGCGGCGATGCAGCGGGCGGAGACGATCACGATTGCACCAGCGAGCGTAGCGTTCGATCATGCATCCACCGGCTGGAACGCGGGCGAGCGAACGGCGAACGGCACCGCGTTTCGGTGGACGGGCGACGAATCCACGCTGACGTTCCGGGCGGCGCGGCGCATCCTCCCGGCCAACAGACCGTTGACGCTGACGATGCGTTTTGCCGCCCGACCACCGGGCGCACCGGCAGGGACCGTCACGTTGCTCGTCAATGGGCAGACACTGGATACGTGGCCGACGGCGGTCGAGCATCCCGTCGCGGTGGATGTCGCGGCGCTTCTGCGGCGGCACGACGAACTGCATCTCACGATCCGCGTTGATACAACCTATGCGCCGCCGCGCGACGAGCGGCGCCTCGGCGTGCAACTCGTCGGCGATGCGCGGCTCGTCGCCCGATCCGGCGGCACATCGCTGCCTGCGCCCGATGCAATGGTGAGCGTCATCCTGCTCGTGCTACTCGCGTGGCGCGCCGTAGGGCGGCGCGCGGTTCTTCGTTGGCGGCTGCTCGCGGCGGGTGCGATGACGTGTATCGTCATCGTTGGCGTGCTGTTCGCCCGCATTCCATTCTGGCGTATCGCCATGCCGCTCGAACTCGCGCTCGGTCTCCTCGTCGCCGTGCGGTGGGCACAGGAATGGTGGAGCGGGCTGACGTGGCCTCTCCACGCCGTGCAACAACAAATGCGCCTCGATGACCGTGCGGTGATTGTCGGCGGTGCGCTTGTCGCGCTTGTCGGGCAGATCATCGTCGCGCAGCACCGGTGGGGGCTGTTCGGCGCAACCGTACTCGCATTTGGGTGGGTGCCGATACTGGCGGGGCTGATACCACACCCCCCAGCCCCCTCTCCATTGCCAGAGCAATGGAGAGGGGGCGCCGTAGGGGCGGTACGCGAACCGCCCTTCCTTCCTCCCCTCAGTCCTCAGTCCTCAGTCCTCAGTCCTCGTCTGGCGATTGTTGCGCTGGTCGGGATTGCGGCGCTAGCGGTAGCGTTGCGGCTGACGCTGCTGACGGAAATGCCGGCGAGCCTGTTCAAGGATGAAGGGCGGCACGCGCTGAAGGCAATCCGCATCCTCGACGATTCCACGTATCGCCCTGTGTATGAGCCGGAGATCGCGCTACCTGCGCTCTTTCTCTATCCGCTAGCGCTCGCGTTCAAGCTGTTCGGGATTTCGCTCCTGACGCTGCGCTTGTTCATGGCGACGATTGGTGTCGTGGACGTGTTGCTCTTCTTCTTGCTCAGTCGCCGGTTGTTCGGCACGCGCGTCGCGCTGATCGCCGCCTATCTCTTCGCCGTTGCATTCTGGGCGCTACGCATGCAGCGGGTAGCGCTGGCCCCCTGTTTTTCGACCGGGCTGGTGCTACTGGGCCTCTTCTTGTTCGTGCGGGCAATGCAGTCGCGCCGCTGGGGAGACTGGGCGCTGGCGGGTGTCGGGGCGGCGGGGACGGTTTATTGCTATCACTCCGGTCCGTTCACGCTCGTCCTGATCGCGCTCGTCGCCCTTGTGCTGGTCGTGCAGTCGCCGCGCCAATTTATTCGTGTGTGGCTGCCGCGCTTCGCGGTGTTGTCGGTCGTCTTCCTGCTTCTTGCCGCGCCGTTGCTGCGGTACGTCGCCCTCCATTTCGATCAATATGCCGCTCGACCGCGCCAGACGGCGATCCTGTCGGAAGTCAATCTCCGCCGTCTCGGGCTGGATCGTCTCGCCGCGCTGGAGGCGAATATCGCGCCGAACCTCGGTATGTACACCGTGCGGGGAGACCGCGAAGGGAAACACAACCTGCCCTGGGCACCGCATCTCGACACCATTGTCGCCCTCCTCTTTCTCGCTGGGCTGGCGCTCGCGCTGGCCGGGCGGCTGCATGGCCCGCCGTCCGGCCAGCGCCGTTTCGGGGAGTGGTTGGCGCTCGGCTATCTGGCGGTAATGCTCATCCCCAGCCTGCTCGCCATTGATGCCCCGAATACTCTCCGTGCCTTCGACACCCTACCGCCCGCCCTGCTGATCGCCGCGCTGGCGCTGGATACGCTATGGGCGAGGCTGGGACTGGGACCCCCCTCCCCCGACCCCTCCCCCGCTGCGGCGGGAGCGGGGGGCCTTTTCGTGAGGCTTTGGGCAATGCTGTTGGGGAATGCTACGAAAGCCGTGATGCGTCCCCCGCTCCCGCCGCAGTGGGGGAGGGGACAGGGGAGGGGGGCCATCCCTACCATTCCTTTGTTCCTCATCCTCGCCGCCATCTTCGCACTCAATGCGGGGACGTATTTTGGGCTGATGCGGCATGACGGGAAGGAGACGCTGCGGTTCGACACCTATTTCGCGTCGCAGGCGGGGAAACGGATGGTCGCGGAAGCACGCGTGCGGCCCGGCATGACCTTTCTGGCGCCGCGCGAGACGATTGACCGCGATGTTTTCCCCTTCTTCGCACGCGTGATGAGTGGCACGGGGTCGCTCGCCCCGCTCGACGGCATCGCCCCCGCCGCCCTTCCCGCGCGCTACGCGATCTTGCTTCCGAACGGCGCGGGCGATCCGCCGCCGGACAGCGTGATCGCCGCGCTGCCGTGGGCGAAGGGTCTCGAACGCGTGCCTGGTAACAGCCCGGCGGGGGCGGGCGGCGTCCCGGCGTTCATCGAATATCGGACGCCGGGGTGAGCAATGAGCAATGAGGCGGGGGTTCGGAGTTCGAGGTTCGAGGTTTGGGGTTCGGGGAAATATCCCACCCCGAACCTCGAACTCCGAACTATCCCCTGGCTCCTGGCAGCGCTCTTCGTCGCGGCAGCGTTGCTGACGGCGGCATACCAGGTGCGGCCGACGTACCGGATCGTCGTCGGCGATGCGGCGAGCGATACGGCGCTCGTGCGAGACTTCTACGGGCCGGAGCGCCAACCCGCCGCCGATGGCGGTGCGCGGTATCGCTGGACGCGCGGCAATGGGCAGATCGTCCTCCCCGGCATCGGGCGGGGAGCGGTAGCGATGGATTTGCTCCTTTCCGGTTCCGCAAACCCCACCCCCGATACGCGCGTCCTCGCCAATGCAACCGAGATCGCCACGCTCCACCTCACGCCCGATTTCCGCACCTATCATGTGGACATCCCTGCCGCCCTGATGACCCACGGAACGCTCGAACTGGCCTTCGTGACGACGCCCTTTTCTCCACGCGGCGACCGGCGGACGCTGGGGATCGTCGTGCGGGACGTAACCGTTCACACCGAAAGCGCCGGGTTCGCCCTGCCACCGGCCCGCATCACGCTCTCGCTCTGGATCGGCGCGCTCTGTGTCGCACTGGCGCTCCTGATCGCCGGGTTCGGCGGGGGCGTCGCTTTCGCGGGCACGACGATGGTCGTGGGCGGGATGGCGGTGCTGCTCGTCGGTAATCGTTTCTTTCTGACCGGGGATGCGGGCGGCATCGTGCGCGCCGGGGCGCTACTGGTCGCGGTAACGGCGGCGATCCATGTCATCTTCGCGCCGCTCTGCCGTCGGGTCGGTCTGGCGATCACCGTGCGGGACGTGCGCTGGCTCGCGCTGATCGGCGGCGCGACGCTCGCACTGCGCTTCGCGGGGATGCTTCATCCGAGCATCGTCATCGTAGACCTGAAGTTCCATCTCCACCGCTTCGCGGACGTGGCAGACATGCATATGTTGCTCCTGCCGATCCAATCCGCCGAGTTCGGCGGGCGCACGGTGCTCTACGCGCCGACGCCCTACCTCTTCATGATGCCACTTTCGTGGGTGATCCGCGACCGCGTACTAATGCTCTTCCTTTTCTCGCTCGGTGTGGACCTCGCGCGCTTTTGCATCCTCTGGCTCGTCGCCCGCCGCGTGACGCGCGATCTGCTGGCGGCGAATCTCGTCGTCCTGACGATGGCGCTGATGCCGGTCGGCTGGATCGTCTATTCGTGGGGGACGTTCGCCAATATCTTCGCGGAAGGGGTGCTGACGCTCCTATTCGCCTTGCTCGCGCTCGGCTACGGGCGACTGGCGGGACCGAATCGCTTCCCTTGGTGCGCGGTCTTCGCCGCCGTCATCTGCCTGGCGCTGCTCGCGCACGTTGGCGTTTTCGTGTTGACCGCGCTCACCGTGACGTTGTATCTCGCCGCGCGGCTTACTCTCGCCGTGCTGCCCCCGCGCCCGCCCTCGCTCGAACGGCAGGGCGAGCGGATCGCCGCGTCGCTCTTCGCGCTCGCCGGGCTGACCGCCGCGCTCGTCGCCTTCGCGCTCTTTTATCGCTTTCCCGCACGCGATCTGCTGGCCGGGCGCAATGTCGCTGCAGTGGAGCAGGAGGCGACCAACACGCGCGCCGCCACCGCGCGCCACGAATACCGCACCGGCGGCGCGACGCCCGACGACCGGATCGGCCTGCCTGCCGTCACGACCACGCACCTGAGCGTCGCGCTGGTGCGGGAGGCGTGGGAAACGTCGTACGCCTTTTATCAGGTCTGGCCGGTGCTCGCGTGTCTCGCGGGGGTCGTCGTGCTCTGGGGAAGGACTGAGGAGGGGAGCGCCGCATTACTTCCGCCGACTGATTACGGGCGCGCGACGGGGCTGACGATTGCGGTATGGTTGACGGTCGTGGCGATCATGCTCGTCGTGGGGATTGTCGCGCGGCTCTACGTGCGCTATCCGCTCTTCGCGCTACCCGCTGTCGCCTTCGGGGGCGGCGTTGCGCTCTCCTGGCTCGTGCGGCGCGCGTGGTGGGGCATTTGTATCGCCGCTGTGCTCCTAGTCTTCTCCGGCATTACGACACTGTTGATGTGGTACGACCGGATCGTAGCCGCGTTCAAGCCGTTGGTGTGAGGGGCCGCCCCCACCCCCGGCCTCTCCGCCCGCCATGCGGGGGAGGGGAGTTTGGAGCAGGAATGTCAACAATGCATGGTGAGCCGACTCAAACAGACGATGAAGAAACGACCACCTTGTACCGACCAACCGGGCAGCATGAATTGGCATTGGTGCAGGAGAGCGGGTATCGGGCGTGGCCGCCACGCCTGCCGGGTCAGCCGATTTTCTATCCTGTACTCAATGAGGGGTACGCGACACAGATCGCGCGAGATTGGAACGCGCGCGGCACATCCATCGGCTATGTGACACGCTTCCGCGTCCGGGCGGATTACTTGCGCCGCTACGACGTTCAGACTGTCGGCGCCAGCGTGCATCAGGAATACTGGATTCCCGCCGAAGACCTCGAAACCTTCAACCGCAACATCGTCGGCCTCATCGAAGTAATCGCGGAATTCCACCCACCAGCAACGAATCAGTAGGTATCCTCCCTCTCCATCGCTGTACAAATCTAATCGTTTCCCTGATCTCAGAGCGATGGAGAGGGGCCGGGGGTGAGGAACATCAGTCCCCCACCGCAGCCGCTTCGGGCACGAGGCCGGGCGTGAAGGTCGTCGCGGTGCGATCAATACGCATCGCCAGGACGCCGCCCATCAATGCGACGCCCCCGCCGACGATGAATGCCAGCGTGTAGGTGCCGAGTGTCGAGCGGATCAGACCGCCGAAGTACGCAGCGCTCGCCGCGCCGAACTGGTGCGCGCAGAAGATCCAGCCGAAGATGACGCCGACGTGCTTGCGTCCGAAGATGTCGGCGGCAAGCGCGGCGGTCGGCGGCACGGTGGCGATGTAGTCGAGGCCGAAGAAGACGGCGAAG
>JBBSFO010000044.1:0-14950 GCA_038238655.1 Thermomicrobiales bacterium
AAAGGATAGACCGGCAGCGTCCTAAGCTGCGCGTTGGGGGTTCGAGTCCCTCCGGGGTCACCATCCGCTCACACTCGATGGCGGAATCGCCGAGCGAACTGGGGCATGCGATGGATGTACAGGTGAAGCCGCATCAGATGACGATCTCTGCGGAGTTGCAGGGGTATATTGACCGGAAACTTGGTCGTCTCGATCGGTTGCTCGATCGGGTGACCGACGCAACGCTCGAATTGCGGCAGGAGCAGCCCCGGACAGGCGGCATGCACTATATCGCTCAGTTGACGATTGCGACGAACTTTGCGCTCCTGCGCGCCGAGGAAGACGCGGCAGAAATCCATGCGGCGATTGACGCGGTCGCGACGAAGATGGAACGGCAGATCGTTCGGTACCGGAGCAAGTGGAAGAGTCGGCGTCACGGCCATCACGAGGGGGATGTGTCGCTCCCATCGGTGGAACCAGACGATACCAAGGATGAGACAGCGCCGGAAAGCGCAATCGTGCGGACCAAGTCATTTTCCGCGAAGCCGATAGACGCGGAAGAGGCAGTAGAGCAGATGGAATTGCTTGGTCATGCCTTTTTCGCTTTCATCAATGCGCAGTCCGGCCATGTCAACGTCGTTTACCGGCGACGCCATGGCGGTTATGGCATGTTGCAGCCCGAAAGGTGAGCAGAAGCGGGAATAGTGGCACCGCTCATGCGTTTCAGTTGCACGACGGCTCATAGGGCACGCGTCGGAGGCGGCGATTGACACAGGTCGGTGCGGTGGCTGATATCGGGAAATTGCAGGTCGCGGAAGCGTCGTTCGACGCACTCCGCGAACCGTGGGCCGCATTGTTGCCGACGGGGATCACGCCGTTTCCGTTTCAATCTATTGCGTGGGCGGAAGCGTGGTGTGCGACGTTTGGTGCTGATGCACAACCGCTCCTGCTTGCCCTACGCGATGCGGCGGGGGCGCTGATCGGCATTGCGCCGTTGGTCCTCCGGCAGACTTCGCTCGGTCGCACCATCCAGTTTATGGGCGGTACCGACGTTACGGATTACCTCGACATTATCGCGTCCGAACACGATGTGCGGCGCGTCTGGGTGGCGGTGATTGAACATCTGCTGGATATGCGGGAACACTGGGACGCGATAGACCTCCACTGTGTGCCGCAGTGGTCGCCGTCACATGCCACCGTCGCCGAACTCCTTTCGCACACAATGAATGTCCGCATCGTCCAGGAAGAAGTATGTCCTGTGGTTCGGCTCGGCGGCTCATTCGACGCGTATCTGCGGACGTTACCGAAAAAAGAGCGGCACGAAGTGAAGCGCAAGGGGCGGAACTTCGAACGGGATGCACCGACGGGCACCCTGCGCATCCTCACGGGCCGCGACGAGGCGCTTGCCGCGCTCCCCGATTTTTTTCGTCTCCACCGCTTGAGCGCGCCCGATAAGGAGCGCTTCCTGACGCCCGATGTCGAGCGTTTTTTTTGCGAAATGGCCGGGGCGGTGGCCGACGCGGGGTGGTTGCGGCTTTACTTCCTTGATGTCGAGGGCGTGCCCGTCGCGACGATGTTCACCTTTGTCTCTGATGGACGTTCCCTCATCTACAATTCCGGTTTTGATCCGGCATATGCGCGGATCAGCGTCGGCATGGTGCTGACCGGACTCGTAATCGAGGATGCGGCAACGAGCGGCGCGACGCTCTGCGACTTTCTGCGTGGTAATGAGGGGTACAAGTATCGTTTCGGGGCGATTGATACGCCGATCTGGCGCGTTATCGCATCGGATAACCACGACAGTGTAGATCACGCGGTCGCCGAGACAGAAGCGACCTTTCAATTGCCCGCCGATGTTCGCGACCTGACCGACGAGGAGCGCACGGCGGAGGAGATCGCATGACACTTGATCAGTCCTTTATCCTGCCACCAACCGTACGCCGTGTCGCGATGCTCGCCGTCCACACCAGTCCGCTCGCGCGCATCGGCGGGCCGAGCGCGGGTGGCATGAATATTTATGTCCGCGAACTGGCGCGGGAACTGGCGGCACGCGGTGCACAGGTGGACATATTCACGCGTATGGAGCGGGCAGAAACCCCAACTGCGACCCGACTCGAACCGGGCGTGATGGTGATTGCCCTCCCGTGCGGACCACTCGGCAGCGTTGAAAAGATGTCGCTTGTACCGTACTTGCCCGCTTTCGCGGCGGACGTTGACGCGTGGGCGCGCGAGAACAAGCGGACCTATGACCTGATTCATGCCCATTACTGGCTTTCGGGCATCGTTGGCGACGCCCTCCGTTGCCGGTGGGATGTGCCCCTGCTGATGACGTTTCACACGCTCGCCCAAGCGAAAAACAGCGTCGCACGCTCGGAGTTCGAGAGTGAGGCGATGCAGCGCGTCGTCGCCGAACGGCGGCTGATGCACAGCGTTGACGCAGTCATGGCGTTCAATCCGCAGGAAAAGGCGGAAATGACCTGGTTCTACCGCGCCGAACCTGGCAAAGTCTGTGTCGTCCCCGCCGGGGTAGACACGACGCTCTTCACACCTGGCGACCGGGCGGAGGCGCGGCGAATGCTGGACATTCCAGTTGGTGATCCGGTGATTCTCTTCGTCGGTCGTATTGATCCGATCAAGGGTATTGATGTGCTGTTGGATGCATTGTGCGGGCTGCGACGCGAGATGTGGCTGACCGCGCCGCCGCGACTGCTGCTGGTTGGCGGCGGGGAAGGCGAACCCGCGTTTGAGCAACTGATTGAGCGCGTTGCAGCGCAGAACCTCCTTCATCAGATTGATTTTATCGGCTCCGTACCCCACGAACAATTGCCAGTCTATTATCGGGCGGCGGATGTCGTCGCGGTTCCATCGTTTTATGAATCATTTGGGCTCGTCGCCGTCGAAGCGATGGCTTGCGGTACGCCTGTCGTTGCCTCGCGCGCCGGTGGTTTGGCATTCACGGTAGATGACGGTCAGACGGGGTTTCTCGTCCCGTACAATGACCCAGTCGCCCTCACGGCGCGATTACATGCGGTGCTCGCCGACGCCGAGCTACGGGACGCGTTCGGCGAGCAGGCGACGATTGCAGCGCAGCGCTTTGGCTGGCCGGTAATTGCCAGTCGTGTTGTCCATATTTATGACCGGCTCATTCGTGGCTTTCGCATGGACTTGTGCAACGAGGTGTCCTCGCGCGGCGCCATGATGACCGGCGGGTCGTAGCGGCGAGGACAACGCGTATTGGTCGCGTAGGCAGCGAAAGCTGTGCGAGCACCGACAACAGTGACGTTAACGTTTGTCCTTGATCGCTTGCTCTTTGTCGCGCTGGGCCTTGTAGAATTTCTTGTCTTTCGGCACGGGGCGTGCGTCTTCACGCTCGCGCTCGGCCATGGCAATGGCGGTCGCGCTATTCAGTTGCTCTTCGATCAGGGTGAGGTCGTTATAGACGCCGCTATTCTTGTGCGCCTCGGGTGTACGCATGAGCATCTTGACGAGGTGCGTCAGCGAGGGAGCGGAGGCATCCGTACCCTGCGCGCGATTGAGGTATGTATCGACCATAGAGAGAGTCGGCGGGATCGCATTATTCGCCGCGAGCCGATCGCGGATGGTCGCGAGGCCGTCCGTGACGCGCATGATGGTGCTCCTTTCGGTGGCGCAGTGCGCGCAAACCGCAGGCAGTATAGCATAGGGAATGACTGCGGACTGAGGTCGGCGAAGGCATTCTTGCGGCATGCTCGTGTCGCGCTGCCCCGAGAGCGCCCACACCGCGAGGCGGGGAGGGGAGCCGGAAAGAACCTCCTCCCGCGTTGGGAGGGGGCAGGGAGTGGGTTTCTCCCGCGTTGACGGGCAAAATGCGCCGCCGTATACTTTCGTCAGGGGCACCGCGTGCCGCCCGTTGCTTTGTCTCCGTGGGGCGAGCCGTCGCCGATGATGGCCGCCAGCAGGCAGGAGCGCCACAATGTTCAAACTTACCGGGGAAGATATTGACCTGAACTGGGTGCGTCAGGTGATGGCGGAGCATTTCACCCCGCGCGATTATCAGGAAGCGCAGGAACTGATTTTGCCGTCGCTACAAGAGGTGCAGGAGCGCTACGGCTATGTCTCTGAAGAAGCCGTGAGCATAATCTCCTCGCATCTCGATATCTCCGAGACACGCGTCTTTGGCGTGATGACGTTTTATAACGACTTCCGTTTCAAGAAGCCCGGCGCGCATGTGCTCTTGATCTGCAACGGCATGGCATGTCGGGTCGTCGGCTCGCAGGGGTTGATTAACGACGTGATTACCCCACGATTGGGACTCGGTGAAAAGGAAACGACGCCGGACGGGAAGATCACGATGCAAATTTTCCCCGGTTGCCTCGGCGCGTGTGACCAGGCACCACTTTGTATGGTAGACGGTGCGTACCACGCGCAGATGGATAACACGAAATTGAATGCATTGATTGACGAACTACTGACCGACGACGCAACCATCGCGACCGCGACCTCGGGGAGTGTGCAAGCATGAATGGACATTTCGAAGCATCCTCCTCGACGGTGCCGAAGCTGGCGGACCGCGCCGCGTTCGACACCTATCGCGCGGAGGCGACCGAGCGGTATCAACACATGATGTCCGCAGTTGATCGCCCCGTGATCAGTATCGTGATGAGCGAATGCACCCGCGCGAAGGGCGTCGAGAATGTCATCGCGGCATTCAAAGCGCAGACCGATACGCGGGGGATGGCTGTCGAGCTTCGCGAGGTCGGGTGTTTCGGCAATTGCTACGCGGAGCCGGTCGTCGAAGTGCGCAAGGCGGGCTGGCCGGCAGTGATGTACGGCTATGTCACGTCGGATGATGTACCGACGATCCTCGACGGCATCCGTGACGATCGCGCGAATGTCGCGCGGCCGCTGGGGGTGTATTTCGATGGTCCCGCCGACGAGCAACGCCCCGAACCGTTTCAGGGCATTGCACCGCTGAAGGACGACCAATTCTGGCGCAAGCAGCAGCGGATCGTGCTCGGCAAGGCGGGGCTGATTGATCCGCTGCGCCTCGATGAATACGTGGCGCGTGGGGGCTATGCGTCGTACGCGAAGGCGCTCTTCGATATGACTGAAGATGAAGTGATCGCGGAAATGAAGACCTCGAATGTGCGCGGTCGCGGCGGCGCGGGTTTCACGGCAGGAATCAAGTGGGAAAGTGCGCGTGCATCGGTCGGCTACCCGAAGTACGTCTGCTGCAATGCCCACGAGGGCGAGCCAAATGTCTTCAAGGACCGGAAGATGCTCGAACTCGATCCGCACGAGACGATTGAGGGCATCCTGATCGCGTGTTACGCCATCGGGTCCGATCGTGGGTACATCTATATTGGTGGCGAGTACCCGCTCGCGATTCGGCATTTCCGTCACGCAGTACGCGAAGCGGAGGCGGCCGGTCTGATCGGCGACAATGTCCTCGGCTCCGGCGTTAACGTACAACTGACGGTGCGGGTCGGTGGTGGTGCGTATATCTGTGGTGAAGGCTCGGCGATGCTGTATTCGATCCAGGGCACGCGCGGGCAGCCGCGCACGAAGCCACCGCGCTCGGTCGAGTACGGTCTCTGGGGCAGGCCGACGGTGGTGAATAATGTCGAGACGCTCGCCAATGCGCCGCACATCATCGAAAAGGGCGGCGCATGGTACGCGAGCATCGGCGTGGACAAGAGTCAGGGCACCAAGGTATTTACGATGGGTGGCAATATTAAGGGCGTCGGCATGAGCGAGGTGCCATTCGGCGTTACGACCGGCGAACTGATCAACGAGGTCCATCTTGGGATGCGCGATGGCTTTCAGTTTAAAGGACTGCAGACGGGTGGCGTTTCCGGTGGCGTATTGACCGAGGAGGATTTCGACCTGCCGATGACCTTCGAAGGGGTCGAACCGGCCGGGGGGCTGATTGGCTCCGCCGGGTTCGTTGTGTACGATCACACGACCAGCATGGTGGATCTGGCGCATTTCATGATCGAGTTCAACCGGAACGAGTCGTGCGGCAAGTGCACGCCCTGCCGCCTCGGCACGCAGGCCCTGCTCGATATCCTCGACCGGTTCCAGCGCGGGCAGGGTCGTGTCGCCGATCTCGATGTAATTATGGATACGAGTGACCAGATCATCAAACTTTCCTTGTGCGGCCTCGGGCAGGCCGCGCCGGTGCCCGTGCAAAGCATGATCCTCAAATTTCGCCAGGAATTCGAGGAGCGTTGCATTGACGGGCCGAAGCGCCAGGAAATGCCGCTCGCTGCCGACTGAAGCGGCCCGAACCCCCGGCCTCTTCCCCACGAGGGAAGGGGAGCATAAGAGCGACCGATCACGACAGATTGATGGTCTGGCCCCGCCCGCGTGCTCGCGCGCGGTCTACGGCGTGGCGGGCGACGGCGATGTCTTGCACGGCATTGCCGACCGATTTAAAAAAGGTGATCTCGTCCCGAGCAAGGCGCCCGGGTTTCGTACCGCGCGCCAGTTCACCGATCTCGGCGTAGATGTCCGTCTCGGTTATCATGCCACGGTCGCGGGCGATCACGAGGTCACCGGCCTCCGCCCACGCGGCTTCGCGTTGATCCACGACGATGCGCGATCGCGCGACGGTCTCCGGTGGAATCTCTTGCATCGCCGGGGTGTATGCGCCGACCGCGTTTATGTGCGCGCCTGGGGAAACGTCGGTGTCGGCGAACAGTGCGATCGTCGCGGGCGTCGCGGTGCAAATAACGTCGGCTCCCTGCACTGCCTGGGCCGGGTCAAGGACAAATGTGATGCGTTCCGCGATCGTCGGTGCGTCGTTGTGCATGCGCGCGATGAAGGCCTCACCCTTTTCTCTGGAGCGTGCCACGAGGCGGATTTCCTCGATCGGACGCACCGCACAGACCGCCTCCGCCTGCGTCACTGCCTGCGCGCCTGCACCGAAGAGGGCGAGGACTCTCGTGTCCGGGCGCGCCATTAGGTCGGTCGCCGCACCGGAAATCGCACCTGTGCGCAGGGCGGTCAGATATGTCCCATCCATAATTGCCAGCGGCGTGCCGTCTTCAGGGCTGATGAGACAGACGAGTGCATGAATCGTTGGCAGGTTGCGTGACGGGTTATTTGGGAAGACTGAGACGATTTTCAAGCCGAGGCCGCCGACCGATGGGACCGCCGCCGGCATGAAGAGTGCAACCGCGTGTTCCGGGGCGACTTCGATCGGCGTCCGGAGCGGGGCGACGGCTGCGCCATTGGCCAACTCGCGAAATGCTTCCTTCATCAACACGATCGCGTCGTTCATTGGAACGAGTACGCGAATGTCGTCCGCCGTGAGCGCCAGCATGATCGTTTCCCTCCACGATGTCTGCATCGGTCCCACTGCGCGACCGTGCGTGAGAATGTCAACTCTTCCCGCACCAGCGGTCGTGGATTCGACCGTATGATGCCTTCGTGCCAGACGATAGCAGGCGTCACGCCGCGAAAAGGGGTTCCGCCCTCGCCTGCGCGCATGATAAACTACCGCGCGATTGAAAATCGCCGATCGTTACACGCACGGTACCAATTATCGAGGGAGGATGCGATGCAGTTCATCCGTTACATGGCCGACGGTGGGGCAAAATATGGCGTACTCGAAGGAAACCAGGTACTTGCCGCGACGGGCGACCCATTCTCCGGCCTGACGCCCGGCGCTGCGGTCGGCTCGCTCGACAGCCTAACGCTGCTACCCCCCGTTCATCCCGGTAAGATTATCGCGGTGGGACTCAACTATGTGGATCATGTCAAGGAAGGTGGCCGCGACCGCGATGTGCCGGATGAGCCGGTCATTTTCATGAAGCCGCAGAGCGCGCTAATCGGCAATGGCGCGACCATCGAATTGCCGATGGATACCGAGAACATCCATTACGAGGCGGAATTGGCGGTCGTCATCGGCAAGCGTGCGCGTCGGGTCGCGGAAGCGGATGCCTATGACTATATTCTTGGCCTCACCTGCGGCAATGATGTTTCCGCCCGCATTCTCCAGGCCAAGGATGGTCAATGGACGCGCGCGAAGGGGTTTGATACATTCCTCCCCCTCGGGCCGGCCGTGAACGTCGGTCTGCGCGCTGACGATCTTGCCGTTCAGTCGCGGCTTAATGGTGAGGTGCGGCAGAGCGCGCGCACGTCGCAGATGATCTTCAGTGTGCCAAAGTTGATCGCTTTCATCTCGCGCGTGATGACGCTCGACCCGGGTGATGTCATCATCACCGGCACACCGGCAGGCGTTGGCCCAATGAAGCCCGGCGATACCATCGAGGTTGAGGTCGAAGGGATTGGCGTGCTGCGCAATCTCGTTGCGGCGGAATCGGCCTAAGGGTAGGGGTTTTGAACCGCAAAGAAGCCAAGGACGCCAAGAAAGCAAAGGCTGGGTTCTATTTCCCATTCTCTTTTTCTCTTGATCTTCTTGGCGTCTTTGCGATTCTGGAAATAAAGGAGTACGTGATGGCACAATTGCAAGAGGCGCGACTGGAGCGGCTCTTTTCCGATCAGGCGAAGGCGCTTCCTGCGGGCGCACCACAAGGATTCTCCGCAGGCAATGCGGATCGCATTTCCTTTTCCGGCGGATTTCCCGACCCGGAGAGCTTACCCGCGACCGCAATCGCCGCAGCGACTGCCCGTGCGATGGAGAAGAATGGCAAGTGGGCGCTTCAATATGGCGCGTCGGTCGGCTATGCCGGGTTGATTGACCAACTGCGCACAAAACTCGCGCGGGATAATGGTGTTGTCGCTGAAAGCGAAAACGTGCTGATCACCGCAGGTGCATCGCAAGCGATTGATCTCGTCTGTAGCGCGATGCTCAATCCGGGCGATATCGTCATCTCCGAGGAGCCGACATGGGCGGGCGCTGTGCGCATGTTCAACGCGCACCATGCAACGTGCGTTGGTGTGCCGCTCGACAACGAGGGGATGCGGCTGGATATTCTGGAAAACCGGCTCGCGGAGTTCCGGGCGACGGGCGTGCAGCCGAAATTCATCTACGTCATCCCGACCTTCCAGAATCCTACCGGGGTAACGACGCCACTGCACCGCCGCCTGCGTCTCCTTGAACTGGCGAAGGAATACAACGTCGCAATCCTCGAGGACGACGCATACTTCGATCTGCGCTTCTCCGGCGAGCGCATCCCGATGCTCGTCACGCTCGATGACTCCGGGCTGGTCATGTATACCGGTACGTTCTCGAAGATCATGGCGGCGGGTATGCGGCTCGGCTGGTGTGTCGGCCCGGCGATACTGATCGAAAAGATGGCAAAACTGAAGGCGGATGGCGGCACAAGCCCCTTCGCCTCGAATGTCGCCGCCGAATATGCGGCGTCTGGCGAGTTGCGGGATCATGTCGTCGAGCTCGTGGGTATTTATCGCACCCGGCGCGACGTGATGGTCGAGGCCTTAAAGGCTGAGATGCCGGAAGGGGTTGAATGGACGGAGCCGAATGGTGGCTTCTTCCTGTGGCTCACATTGCCTCATGGATGCGATTCTGTCGCAATGTTGCCGGAGGCACGCGCACATGGCGTTGATTTCCTCCCAGGTACCGGCTGTTACTTCAATGGAACGGGGCGGAGCAACATTCGACTGTCCTATTCCTTTTCGGACGAAGAGGCGATCCGGCGTGGCGTGAAAATCCTGGCGGGGATCATTCGCGAGTATGCACCTGCAAAAGCGTGATCGAGAGGGCCAGGCGGGGCCGTAAAATCCTCTCTGGCTCTACCTTTTTCGCCTAAAGTACTCATTCTGTATACACATGTTGTCAACAACTGCGAACGTGCTGTTTAATCTGTGCGATTGCCACAGACGCCTTTCTTTGCCCATCTCGCACGCACACCGTCTCTATCATTCGCGTTCTTTTTCGGGGATTCTCCGCTTTACATTTCTTTTACACAAGCATGTGTTGCTTCTTACAGGCGTACAGTAGGCTAACGACGCTGTCATATTGATACGCAGAAGGACGATCATGCGCACGATTCGCGGCAAACTGAGCTTGGCGTTCCTTCTCATTATCGCGGTCTGTTTGATTCCGACGAGCGGTGCAGCGGCGTATGTTATTCGTTACTATCAGCGCCAAGACGCAATCGAGCGTCTGTCATCATTCGGTCAAACGGTTGCCGGGGCGACCCTCGCCCGACCATTCTCGCAATTAACACCCTCTGAAATCGTCAATCTTTTTAATGAACAGAAGACGAGCAATCTACTCGTTGTCTATACTGATGCTCGCGGGGTCGTGCAAGCCGATAGCGAAAATCGGTATGTCGGAACGGTTTGGCCGGTCCCGGAAAACTCCATCGAGAGCCGAAGCGCGCCGGTCCGCCCGACCTACAAGGGCAGACTCACTGCGCCCGATGGTCAATCACTCGCGGTGGCGACCTATCGCGTCGAACGCCGCCGACCGCCCGGTGTTGCGACGCAACTCCCTGCGGGTCCAGCCGATCAACAGACAGTGTCGTACATTATCGTCGCGATGCCATGGAATGCGCTTACCGATGCATGGGCGGTGATCGGCGGGCGGCTCAAAGGGATTGTCATCAGCGCACTTCTCGCCTCATTGCTGATCGCCTTTGTCCTTTCGCGCTCGCTCACCTCGCGGTTGCGGACGCTCACGCAAGGTGCGAATGCAATGGCAAGCGGCGATTATGAGCGCGCGATGCGGTTGGCGAATGTGCGAAGCAGTAAGGATGAGATCGGCGAACTCGCGAATGCCTTTCAAACGATGGCGTCGAATGTATCGCGTGCCCAGCAGTCGCAGCGCGATCTTGTAGCAAATGTCTCGCACGAGTTGAAAACGCCGCTGACATCCATTCAGGGATTTTCGCAGGCGATGATTGACGGCACGGTAACGCATGCCACCGAGTATCAGGAGCTTGCCCAAATTATCCAGCAGGAATCGCAGCGTATGCGCCGGTTGGTCGAGCAAATGCTCGAATTATCACGCCTCGAATCGGGCACGGTGCGCCTCGACGTCGCGCCGCTGCGTGTCGATGAACTTGTGGAAAACGTCGGCAAGCGCTACGCACGGCTCGGCGAGCCGAAGGACGTCTCGGTTCGCTGGGCGTCCCCGCACGACCTAGTTGTCAATGCAGACGCGGGACGGTTGGAGCAGGTGCTTGTCAATCTTCTCGACAATGCCCTACAGTACACGGGCAGCGGTGGTCAGGTGACGCTGTTCGCGCGCGCTGCGCGTCCAAACCGCATTGAGTTCGTTATTCAGGACACAGGCCGGGGCATCCCGCCCGACGACGTCCCACGGTTGTTTGAGCGGTTTTATCAGGTTGAGCGGTCGCGGACGGGCCAGGGAAAACACGTCGGTCTTGGGCTCGCGATAGTCCGAGAAATCGTTGAAGGGCATCTCGGTGACATCACCGTGCAGAGTTCGGTAGGGGCGGGTACCACGTTTACGGTTTCGATCCCGATCAATGCCGGCGGCACGGCACGGGTGGACGTGACCCGACCGTTCGACGGATACGCGGCGGATACGCGGGCAACAGTGGCAGGCTAGGGTGAAGTGGGGGAATGAGGTATCTATGGGAGGTCGGCTGCGTTTGATGCGGCGGTCACCAGGTGGCGTGCTGGCCATTTTCCTTGCCAGTGCCGTGACAGCCTGTGGAGTACCGGGCGTCCCAATCAATTCCAATGTGCCTGCGCCCGAACAAACGGCGAAGGTGCAGCGTGGCACGATCCGCACGACGATCGGTGCAAGCGGCACCGTGCTGCCCGCGCAAGAGGTTACGCTGAGCTTCCCGAACGGGGAAACAATTAAAGCGATTAACGTGGCGGTCGGCCAGCGGGTCAAGACCGGCGATGTTCTGGGCACCGCCGACGTCGCCGACCTTTTGCTCGCATTGCAGCAGGCGCAATCCAATGTCGCCTCGGCACAGGCGAAGTACGATTCGACTGCTGCCGGTGCCCTGCCGAAGGACATCGCGGTCGCACGCGCCAATGTTGACGCAGCACGTGCGAAGTATCAGGCGACTGCGACCGTCAATCAGAAGGACCTTGATATTGCGCAGGCGAATCTCGACGCGGCGATTGCGAAGTACAATGCCGTCGTCACGGTCAATCCCAAGGATATCGCGGTCGCGCGTGCCAACCTCGATTCCGCAATCGCATCGTATAATGCCATCATCGCTGGTACAACGACGCCGCAGGACATCGCCAATGCGGAGGCAGCAGTACGCTCCGCGCAGGCGAAGCTCGACCTGCTTCGGGCGGGGGCGCTGAAGACTGATGTCATCTCGGCGCAAAGCAAGGTCCAGCAGTCGCAGCAGAACCTCGACAAAGTGAAGTCGGACAGTGCGAACAGCAAAGAACAGGCGCGCATTACCTGGGAAAAGTCTGGGGACGCGACCAAGTCGGCGCAGCGCGCGTTCGACATCGCGAATGCGACGTACCAGCAGGCAAGGAGCACCAATAAAGACCCGAATAGTTCTTCGGGCGGAACATCTGGGAGCGCGGTCGCGGCGGTGCCGACGATTACGCCATTACGACTTGAGACGCTGAAGCAGGCGGCGGACACCGCGTACCTTACTGAGCAGCAGGCCGAGAAGACACAGGAGGGGAACCGGCTCTCGTACGAGAACAGTAAGAACGCTGAAGCCAACAATGTCGCGACGGCGCAGCAACAGATAAATGATGCGCAGTCGGCGCTCTCGAAGCTAATTGCGGGGCCGACGAATGAGGATGTGACGCAGGCGCAGGCATCGGTGGATCAGGCGAAAGCGAGCCTCGACAAGCTGAAGCGCGGTCCGACCGACTCCGATGTTGCGAAGGCGCAGGCAAGCGTTGATTCGGCACGGGCGACGCTCAATGACCTGCTCGCTGGCCCGAAGGCGACGGATGTGGCCTCGGCACAGGCAAGTGTAGACTCGGCGCGGGCAACGCTGAATGACCTGCTCGCGGGACCGAAAGCGACCGATCTTGCACAGTCGCAGGCGAGCGTGGACTCGGCACAGGCGACGCTGAACGACCTGACTGCTGGAGCGAAAACGACCGACCTGGAGACGGCGCTGGCGGCGCTGGACCAGGCGAGGGCGGCGCGGGACGCGGCGCAACTGAAGGTGAATCAGGGAAGTCTGACGGCCCCTTTTGGTGGGGTGCTCACGCAGGTGAATGGTGTGCCCGGGCAGTCAACCGGAGGTGCGACGACGAGCGGTACAACAACCACCTCATCGGTGAATTTCGATCTCGTGGACGACTCGGAGTTGCATATTGATGTCAACGTGTCGGAAAGTGACGCGGCCGCCGTGCAACCGGGGCAGGCAGCGGCGATCTCGCTTGACTCGGTGCCGGGGGGGCCGCTGCAAGGGACCGTGCAGCGGGTCAATCCGGTGGCGACAACAACTTCCAACGTCACAGCATTTCCCGTGCGCATCATCCTCGCGCCGACGACCGCGACGGTGCGGCCCGGGGCGAATGCGACCGTTCAGATCATCTCAGCGACCCGCCAGAATGTCCTGACGGTTCCGGTGCGTGCGGTGACGCAGATCAACGGGCAAGCATCGGCAACGGTCTTATTCAACGATTCGACGTTTATCGTGCCGATCCGTACCGGACTTTCCGATGGACGGAATATCGAAGTGATGAGCGGCCTGAATGAAGGCGACACGGTCGTCCTCCCGAAGGCGGGTGCATCGGGCGCACCGGGTGGCGCGCCTCGGCCGCCAGGAGGATAAGGATGATTGAAATTCGCAACTTGACCAAATCGTACATCACGGGCGAGTTCGATCTGCAAATCTTGAAGGGCATCTCCTTCTCGATTAACGATGGTGAGTTGTGTGCGATCATGGGGCCGTCCGGTTCCGGTAAGAGCACGCTCATGAACATTCTCGGCTGTCTCGATACACCAACTGACGGCGAATACTTGCTCGATGGCGAGAACGTCGCGACGTTCGACGAGACACGCCTCGCGCAAGTTCGTAACCGGAAGATCGGGTTCGTCTTTCAGTCGTTCAACTTGCTAAAACGGACGACCGCCCTCGACAATGTCGCATTGCCACTCCTCTATGCGGGAGTTGAACCGCGCGAGCGCCACGATCGAGCGGTCGCCGCGTTGAATGCCGTGGGACTTGGCGACCGTTTGGACCACAAACCGAACCAGCTCTCCGGTGGTCAGCAGCAGCGTGTGGCAATCGCACGGTCTCTGGTCACGACGCCGTCGCTCATTCTCGCCGATGAGCCGACAGGGAACCTCGATTCTAAGTCATCGGTCGAGGTAATGGACATCTTTCAACGGCTGAATATCCAGCTTGGCATCACAATCATGTTCGTCACCCACGAACCTGATATTGCGGAATACACGCGGCGTGTCTTACGTATCCGCGACGGCTACCTCGGCGCGGACGAAACAATCCTTGAACCGCGTTCTGCCGCCGCTGAGCTTGCCGCCCGGACAGAAGTGATCCCGTTCCCGGCGACGGTCATATCCGTGCCGTGACGAGGACTGAGGACTGAGGAGTGAGGAGTGAGGACTGAAAGCGGGAAGGTGAGTGCAGGATGCGTCGTCGTGGTATCACGGTCTTAATTATCGCGGCCGTTGCCGCTGCGTTTGTGGGGACATATGCCCTCGCCTATCGAGCGGGCGAGTCGTCTGGCAGTTCGAAGGTTTCGACGGATCGCAGCCAGTTCCAAACGCGGATTGCGGCAAATCCGCAAGGTGGCGGAGCGCCGGGAGCAGCGGGTGGTTCGCCCGGCACCGGGGGAGGAAATCGCGGCCCGGGTGGCTCGGCAGCTGCGGGTTCCGGCACGCAAGCCCCTGGGGGCCCCGGCCCCGGTGGCCCCGGTAACGCTTCGGGTGCATCCGGCACGCCGGCGGCGGGTGGATCGGCACGGGTGCCCGGGGCGGTGGCAAGCGTGGCTGGTCGTGTTACAAAAATTGATGGCGCGACCGTCAGCGTGCAGCAAGTGGATAATTCGATGGTGGCGGTGACGACGAACGGCGAAACGGCGATCCGAAAGTTGGTTGTCGGCGCGCTCGCTGACTTGA
>JBBSFO010000045.1:0-14764 GCA_038238655.1 Thermomicrobiales bacterium
CGCGTCTTGCGGCACTTCTGGGAGGTCGGGAAGAATTACCTTCTGCCGCCGGACGGTCGTAATGGGCAGTCGGATATCCGCACGCTCGGCAAGCAGTCCCGAAAGCGGCCCGCACGCGACGACTGCCGTATCGGTCAATACCGTCCCGACATTCGTTTCGACCGCCGTCAACCGACCACAGGCGACGCGGAAGCTCGTCACGCCGCAATTGACGGCGACCGCTGCGCCCGATCCCGCTGTGAAGCCCATCGTGATCTGTTTGGGGTCGAGAAAGCCGTCCCCCTGTCGGAATCGCGCCTGCACGACGTTTTCCGCGACGTACGGGAAGCGATAGCGCACCTCGTCACCATTGAGTAGTTCGATGTCATCCTGCCCCCATGCGTGCTGCTGCGCGACGAGATCGCGCTGACGGGTGGCGGTTTCGGCCTCCGTGGCGAGCCAGAGGTAGCCCTGCGGGCGGATCATCGGGTCGTACATCGTTTGCCCGGTAATCGCGGCGAAATTCTGGAAGACGTCAACCGACTCTCGGACGAGCGCCAGTTCTTCCTGGTTGTCGAATTGCAGCCGGAATCCGCCCGTCGCCGCTGCGGTTGTCAGGGTGCAGAGCGCGGGTCGCCGTTCGAGCAAGAGCGGCCGTAGCCCCGCCCGCGCCGCGAAAAATGCCGTCGCTGCTCCGACGATTCCGCCGCCGATGATGACGAGGTCTGCTCTGTTGGGAAGTGTCGTGATGTAGTTCACCGACTCGGGCATCCGGAAACCCACCCCCTGCCCCCTCCCGCATCGGGAGGGGGACGTGTGAGAAATTATCCCGTACCTGCTCCCCTCCCGCATCAGGAGGGGCAGGGGGTGGGCTAATACGTCGTATCCTCCTCGAACGGGTACAGGGGGCGGCGGCGATACTGGTACGTGAAGGTCGAGAGGTCGGATGAGGTCACGCCCGGGGTATTGACGAAGATGATCTCGGCGGCAATCGGCGCGTATGCGGCGAGGGGTGAGTTGACGCCTTTGGCGACGATGACCTGCTTCTTTTCCGGCCAGATGCCTGCTGCGTACATCTGCTCGATACTCGTATTGCCGACGCGCAGGCTCGTCAGCACCAGCGTGTGTTCGTCCGTCGTTTCGAGCACGACCATTGTGCCGCCGTCGAAGAAGCGCCAGCCGCCATGCGTCGGGCGCGGATCCTCCCATGTCCCCTCGAAGATCGTCCGCACCCGACCGGTGACGGTGACGGGCGTGCCGTGCATGTCGTCCGTCTTCGCGCCAACCGCGAGTATCACCGTTGCGCCGACGCCTGCCGCGACACAGGCGACGACCGCTTCCGGGTCGTACAGCGTCTGGAGATAATTCCGCACGCCGAGGCGTTGCGCCGCTTCGAGGAGGAATGTCGAGTCCGCCGTGCTGCCGCCGCCGATGTTGTCGCCCACGTCGAGGAGGAGGATCGGCCCTTGCTGCGCCGCCATCGCGTGGCGTAGCGCCTCGTCCGCCGAAGGCGTATCGCCGACGTACTCCGCCCGCCGCTCCCAGGCGCGCCGCGCCATCCACTGCGCCGCATCGCGCGCGGCGACGGGATCGCCATCGTGGACGGCGATGAAGGACATGCCCATCTCCGGCACATCGGCATACGGATAGCCCATCACAGCGCTTGCTGAGAGCATCCCCGGCCGCTGGAGGACCGCCTCGACATCGTTCATCATGCCGAGCATCGGCTCCGCGCCGGTGAACTGCTTGACGATATTCACGACGAGCGGCGGCGTCTCGATTGCCTGCACGGGATGCACCTCGCCGCGCACCGTCCGGACGATAATCTCCCCGCACTCCCGCGCCCGGATGCGCGCGTCGAGGTGCGGATTCGTGCGGTAGAGATTCATCACCGTCGCGCTCTCGACCATCCGCGTCGTGATATTGCCGTGGAGATCGGAGGAGATGCCGATGGGCATGTCAGGACCGACCAGCGCCCGGACGCGCGCCGCGAACTCGCCGTCCGCGTCGGGGTATCGCTCGGAGACCGCCGCGCCGTGCAGGACGAGCAGGATGCCGTCCCACGGGCCGTTGTCCCCAAGGAGTTGCAGGCAGTCCGCGCTGATCCGCTCGAAGGCGTCCGCGCTGATCATGCCGAGCGGCCCCGTCGTCGTGAAGTAGAGTGGCACGACCTCGACATCCGGCGCCTCCCCGACTTCCAGGTAGCCGGTGATCGTGGATTGCGCCTCCCGATGCTCGCGCACCATCTCCGGGCCGTGGAGGATGCCGACCTGCGCGAAATCCGCATACGTCGTCGGCGTCCGGGAAAACGTGTTTGTCTCGTGGTAATACCCCAACAGCGCCAGCCGCATACTCCCCCCCTTATGATGAAAACAATGAACCGCAGAGGCGCAGAGGACGCAGAGGAACAGAGGGAGAAAAGATACTAGACACAGGGATGTTCCCAATTCCGTTCCTGATTCTCTCTATTCCTCTCCCCTCTCTGCGTCCTCTGCGCCTCTGCGGTTCACTTGGTTTCTTACCCTTCCGGTATCGTGATCATTGCTTTGATGGTGCGGGATGCGGGTTTGATCCACTCCGAGAACAGGGCGGGAACGTCCGCGAGCGGGGCGCGGTGGGTGATCCACGGGCGGGTGTCAATCGTGCCCGCTTCCGCAAGGTCGAAGATGTGGCGAAAGTTGCGGGCGGTCGCGTTGCGGCTGGCGAGGATCGTGATTTCCAGCCGGTGCATGTCCGGGTCGTGGAGCGTCACGTCGCCCTGCATCAGCCCGACGAAGACCAACCGACCGCCGTTCGCGACGTAGCGGATCGCGCCGTTCATGGAATGCTGGCTGCCCGTCGCATCGAAGACTGCCGTCGGCATGTCACCGTCGGTGAGGTCGCGAATCTCGTCGCGGATGCCGTCATGCACCTTCAAGGCGTGCGCGACGGCGAACTGCTGGCGGACAAAGGCGAGCCGGTTCTCGTCCATATCGAGGACGATCAGTTTCGCCCCCGCCACCGATGCGAACTGGATCACCGACAGGCCAATCGGCCCCGCGCCGATCACCAGCGTCCACTCGCCCGCCTCGATCTGCGCCCGCTCGACCGCGTGCGCGCCGATACCGAGCATCTCGACGAGCGCGAGTTGATCGAACGAGAGCGATTGCGAGGCGTGCAATTTGCTCGCCGGGATCGTGATAAACTCGCGCATCCCACCGTCCGTGTGGACGCCGAGCGTTTGCAGCGTCGCGCAGCAGTTCGTCTTGCCCCAACGGCAGGCGATGCAGTGGCCGCAACTGAGATACGGCTCGACCGCGCAGCGGTCGCCAACCTGGATGCGCTCCACGCCCTCACCGACCGCGACGACCTCCACGCCCAGTTCATGCCCGAGGATGCGCGGATAGGTGAAGAAGGGCTGACGGCCCCCGAACGCATGAATATCCGTGCCGCACACCCCGACGCGATGGACGCGCACGAGCGCCTGACCGGGCGGCAGCGTCCTCGGCGGCGCGGTTTCGCGGTACGTGAAGCGCCCCGGCTCATCGAGAATGACGGTTTCCATCCCTCAATCCTCTTTCGTGGTAGCGCAGGCTGGAAAGCCTGTGCTACCACCTTATTTCGCCGCGAGGGCGCGCACCTGCTTCACCGCATCGGTCATCGCCGCGAGATAGACGCTCATGTCGGTGCCGTACGAGATGACGTTGAAGCCGATCTCCAGCCATTCACGTGCCTGCTCGATGCTACCCGGCTGGATTCCCGCGCCGAGATTATGCTGGTTGCAGACCGCCACGACGCGCTTCAGATTGTCCACGAACCGTGCGTCGTGGAACTGACCGGGGATGCCCATGCTTTGCGTCAGGTCGAAATGGCCGACCCACAGCACGTCTACCCCCGGCGTCGCAGCGATCGCTTCGAGGTTCTCGATCCCTTCCACGCTCTCGATCTGGCAGATCACCGTCGTGTTCTCGTTCGAGTACTGCAAAAACTCCGACGGCACGACGCCCCGGTAGCCCGTCAGCGCGCCACCCAAACCGATGCCTCGCTTGCCGAGTGGGCCGTACTTCACCGCATCCACGATGGCGCGCACTTCGTCCGCCGTCTTGACATTGGGCACCATCACGCCGAGCGCGCCCGCGTCCATCGTTCGGGCAAGCAGGTGGTAGGCGATCTCCGGCACGCGCACGAAGGGGGCGATCGTCGTCGCGCTGAACCACGCGATGAGATCGGCCACGTCCGCGCTCGAAAACGCCGCGTGCTCGGTGTCAATGATCGCGAAGTCCACGTCGCAGGCGTCCAGCATCCGCGCCATGCCCCGCGTGCCGAACTCCCAGACCATCTGCCCGACCGGTACCTTCCCCGCCGCGCGCACCTGCGTGTACCGATTTTCTTTCATCCTCGTGCCTCCCATCGCTGGCGTAACGCCGTCAGTTTATTCTGCATCGCCGGACGCTCCGCTGCGGCCCGGTTCACTGTGTATTCCGGCACCTCGCCCTTGAGGACGGTCAGGATATTGGTGCACGCCACCGCGCTGTTATCACGCGCCATCTGGTCCGTCCAGGCGATGGCGTGCGGCGCGAGGATGACGTTGTCCAGTTCCGCGAGCGGGTTCGGCAGCGGCAACGGCTCTTCCTCGAAAACATCCAGCGCCGCCCCCGCGATCCAATGTTCTTGCAAAGCCCGGATGATCGCCGCCTGCTCAATGATCGGGCCGCGCGCCGTGTTGACGAGGAAGGCGGTCGGCTTCATCCGCCGCAACTGCGCTTCGCCGATCAGGTGGAACGTCTCTTTCGTCAGTGGACAGTTGATGCAGACGAAATCGGACTCACTGAGCAGCGTGTCGAGGTCCACCAGTTCGACGCCGAGTGCTGCCGCCTGTTCGGGCGAGACGAACGGGTCCGCCGCCAGCGTCCGCCCGAGGTCGAACGGCTTGACTAGCCGGAGGAAGTCCGCGCCGATGTTGCCGACGCCGACCGTGCCGAGCGTCCGCCCTGCGAGCGCGACGCCCATCGTGTGGGGAATTTGCTCCCACGCCCCGGTGCGGACGATGCGCTCCTTGGCGGGGATGCGCTTGGTGATCGCCAACAGCAGCGCCATAATCCCCTCGGCGACCGGGCGGCGGACGGCGGGCGGCGTGATGCAGACGAGCACGCCGTGCTCGGTCGCGGCGGGGATGTCAATCGTGTCGTAGCCGACGCCCCAGCGTGCGATTACCGCGAGCCGCTCCGCGCGGGCCAGCGTTTCCGCCGGGTAGCGCACGCTCAGGCTGACCACGGCGTCGTAGCCCGCGATCGTTTCTGGCGCGACGATGCGCGTATCTTGCGCGAAGTATTCCCACTCCAGCCACGGCAGTGGGTCGAACATCTCCCGCAGCGTCGGTTCCAGTAGCCCCGCCGCACGCGTCGTGAAGTCCGCCGATACCCCGACCCGGAACGTCCCCGTTGCCATGCCCCCTCCCCCCGTGATCTGCCTCACATCCGACGTGCCTATCCTACCCGAAGTCGGGTCGAAAACGAATGAACCGCAGAGACGCAGAGAACGCAGAAAAACACCGAGGACAAGAAGAGAATGAACGGGTGGGGCGATGAAGCATCCCCGCTTCTTTCTCCTTCCTCTCTGCATCCTCTGCGTCTCTGCGGTTCAAATGGTTTCTCTCCCCGTGAGGTGCATGAGCATGCCGTGTTTGGGACGGAGGGTGACGAGGGGGGCGACCTCGGTTTGCTGGCCGGGGACGAGGGCGAGGCGGTAGCGCTGGGCGATGGACGCGACGATTAACTGTGCCTCGACAAGGGCGAAGGCTTGGCCGATGCAGAGGTGCGGGCCGCCGCCGAAGGGGAAGTACGCGAAGCGCGGGCGCGTGGCGCTTACCTCCGGCGTGAACCGTTCGGGATCGAAGCCTTCCGGGTTTTGCCAGTCGTCGGCGCGGCGATGCGTGACGTAGGGACTCATGACAATCAGTGCGTTCGCCGGGATGCGATAGCCGCCGATGGTGTCCGCTTCGATGGCGCGGCGGGTGCTGATCCAACTTGGCGGGTACAGGCGGAGGGTTTCGTCCACGACCATGCGTGTGTACGGCAGGCGCGGCAGATCGTCCATCGTCGGCGGGCGAACGGCGAGCGTGGTCAGGAGTTCCTCGTGCAGTTTTCGTTCGACAGCGGGGTGTAGCGAGAGGGAATACCATGTCCAGACGAGCGCGCTGGCGACGGTCTCATGCCCGGCGATCAGGAAGGTGATGATCTCGTCGCGCAGTTGTTGGTCACTCATTTCCTCGCCCGTGTCCGCGTCGCGCGCGAGCATCAGCATCGCGAGCAAGTCGTCGGCCTCATCCGGGTCGCGGCGACGGCGAGCAATCAGATCGAAGATTGCACCATCGAGCGTGCGGATCGCCGTCATAAAGGCGTGATTGCGCGGCGTTGGCACCCGCGGCGGGAAGGCCAAGGGCGAGCGGGCACGGTGCGCGATGTGGTCGAGCGTTGCGAGTGCGGCGCGACTGAGGGCGTCGGCGTCGTGCGCGAGGTTCACGCTGAAAAGGGCCTTGCCGACGATTTCCAGTGTCAGGCGCATCATCTCGCTGTCAACATCAAGCGGTTCGCCACGCGCCGCAACCGCGTCCCAGCGGTAGAGCATGGCTGCTGTCGCGTCCGTTGTCAGACGGGCGAGTCCCGCGAGGCGGTCGCGGTGGAAGGCGGGTTGCATCAGCCGGCGTTGCCGGAGCCAGAACGTGCCGTCGCTCGACAGCAACCCTTGTCCCGCGACGAGGCCGAGCAGGTTGTACTGGAAGGTCGCCTTGCTATAGTTGCGGCTGTTTTCCTGCAAGACATGCCGGACGCCCGCCGGGTCACTGACGACGTAGATCGTCCAGAAGCCGACGGGGTATTGGAACACGTCGCCGTACCGCTGGGCGATCCGCGCGAGCGCGAGCAGCGGCGAACGTCGCATCGCCTGCAAGTCGCCGTACGGGATGTACCGACCGGGGCCGGGCGGAGCGAGGAGGGGAATATGTGTCGGATCGGGTTTCATTGGTGCATCGTACCATGCGATCCGGGCATAGATTGCGTGGACGAACCGCGAAGGTACTATTCACCGTAAATTCTGGACTCTCTGGATTAAGCGTGAGCCAAAATGACCGTTGGCACACCGTGCCACGAGTATATCCCCCTAACGACTCACCCTCAGCACAATCAATATACGCACACGGTTTGCGCCGTGCGCGCCGAACGCACGTGTATAATCGCCCGGCGGAGCGATGGAGGCGAACGTGGGGAGGAAGAACGCGGATGGTAGCAATGGACTTCGGCGTCGGCGTGCATCCGACGCCGCGCGGCGGCACGATCCCGGCGATGATGGCGATGAACGAGCGATTGCTCGCCGCCGCGACGGAGCACGACCTGTCCTGCTGGGTGATTGACCATTTCCAGTTCGACACGCAGCCGATCTTCGAAAGTTATGCCTTTCTCGCCTATCACGCCGGGAAAGCGCCGGGGTTGCGCTGGGGGAACATGGTGCTTGGGCAGGGCTACCGGAATCCGGCACTGACGGCGAAGATCGCCGCCTCGCTCCAATTCCTTACCGGTGGTCGCTACATCCTCGGCATCGGCGCGGGTTGGAAGGAAGATGAGTTCCGTGCCTACGGCTATCCCTTCCCTCCCGCCCGCGAGCGGATCGGGCAACTGGCGGATACCGTGCAGATCTGCAAACTGCTCTGGACCGGTGGCCCGGTCTCGTACCAGGGCGAGCACTATCAGATCGCGGACGCCTACTGCATGCCGGCGCCCGAACCACCGCCACTCATCATGATCGGTGGCGCGGGCGAGCAACGCACCCTTCGGGTCGTCGCCCAGTACGCCGACTGGTGGAACGCCGACTATTACTCCCCCGCCGATTACGCGCGTAAACTCGGTGTGCTCCGCGCGCATTGTCGTGCCGTTGGTCGCGATGAGTCTGCTGTCGTGCCGACGTGTTACATGGGCATCAGCGTTTCCAATGATCCAGCGAAACTGATCCGCCAGCCCCCCGTCGTGGCCCGCCCCGATATGTACGTGATCAGCGGCAGCCCGGACGAGGCGACCGCACAAATCGAGGAGTTCGCGGCAATTGGCGTCCGGCATATGCAACTCAACTTCCTCGACTACCCGAACACCGCCGGCCTCGAACTCTTCCTTTCCGATGTCCTCCCGCGCTTCACCCGCGCCGGGACGTAGGCAGGGAGAAAGCGATTGAACCGCAGAGACGCAGAGAACACAGAGAGAAAGGGGGAACAAGAGAGGAATGGGAAAAGCTATCGCCTCCATTCCCTTTTTTTCCTCTTCCCTCTCTGCATCCTCTGCGTCTCTGCGGTTTATCCCTGGTTTCCGATGAAGGAGTGAGACGATGATGTGTGCAGTGCAGGCGAGGGAGCGGACGGCGGAACTGGTTGGGCGGGCGGCGCAGGTGCTGCCGGGGGCGAGCCTCGGTTCGTTCCAGTTGCCGCTCGATCGGACGGTCGTCATCGCGGAGGGGCGCGGGCCGCGACTCTGGGATGTGGACGGCAACGAGTACATAGACTATGTGCTCGGCTCCGGGCCGATGCTGCTCGGTCACGCCCATCCGGCGGTCGTCGAGGCGGTGCAGCGGCAGGCGGCGAAGGGTTCGACCTTCTATAGCCTCAATGAACCGATCATCGCGCTCTCAGAAGCAATTGTAGACGCCGTGCCGTGCGCCGAGGCGATCAAGTTCGTCTCGACCGGTACGGAGGCGACCTTTCACGCACTGCGGCTCGCTCGCGCCTTCACCGGCAAGCAATACATCCTCAAGTTCGAGGGCGGCTTCCACGGCGTCCACGATTACGCGCTCGTCAGCGCCTTCGGTATGGACACCACCGGCGAGCGGCGGCGTGTCGTTGATTCCGCCGGTATCCCGCAGGCGGCGTCCGGTACGGTCGTCGTCGCGCCGTATAACGATGCCGAAACCGTGCGCGAAGTGATTGCGGCGCACGCCGGGACGCTCGCAGCGGTCATCATGGAGCCGATGCAGCGCGCGATCATGCCTGTGCCCGGCTTCCTCGAAGCGGTGCGCGCGGCGACAACCGAGCACGGCGTCTTGCTCATCTTCGATGAGGTCGTGACAGGCTTCCGGCTCGCCTACGGCGGCGCGCAGGAGTATTTCGGCGTCGTGCCGGACCTCGCGACCTACGCCAAGGCGATTGGCGGTGGCTACCCACTCGCAGCGGTCGTCGGGCGGCGCGACATCCTCGCGCTCACTGACCCGCAGCAGCGCGACAACGGGCCGTACGTCGTCCTCGGCGGGACGTTGAGCGGCAATCCCGTTGCCGCAGCGGCGGGTCTTGCGACGCTCGAAGAACTGAAGCAGCCCGGCGTGCACGCACGCCTCTTCGCGACCGGCAACCGTCTGCGCGAGGGCATCGTGGCGCTCGGTCGCGATCTCGGTATCCCGCTTCAGGTGCCGGGCGTTGGCGCCGTCTTTCAGGTCTTCTTCACCGACCACCCAATCACGAACCACGCGGACACCCTCGCAGCGGACACCGTGCTCGCCACCCGCTTCGCGATGGAACTGCTCGCGCGCGGCATCTACCACGCGCCGAACACGAAATTCTACCTCTCCACGTCCCACACCGATGCCGAGATTGACCAAACCCTCGCCGTGATCGAGGATGCTTTGCGTGAGTTATCTGCTTCATACCACCAAAAAGGAGGAAATCGGTAACTCCGGGTTCAATCATGTGCCGGACCGGTTGTGTCTGGGTTTGCCCCCAGATACCGACGAACCGAAACGAAACACGAACGCAAGAATCGCCGCATGTGTGGAGCGGTTATCGCAGAGGAGATCAGCATGTTCTTCGAGCTTCGTCAGTATCGGACCCTGCCCGGCAAGCGGGAAGCATGGGTCGCATTCATGGAAGACGTCATCATCCCGTTCCAAGTCGCCAAGGGCATGGTCATCGTCGGCAGCTTTGTCGGTCAGGAAGAGGACGACCTCTACGTCTGGATCCGCCGCTTCGAGAGCGAAGAGCAGCGCGTTGCCCTCTATGCAGCCGTCTACGAGACGGATGAGTGGAAGAATGAGATTGCGCCGACCGTCGGTTCGATGCTGGACCGCTCACGCACCGTGATCACGCGCATTGCAGCGACGCCACGATCGGTCATCCAGTGAACGGAGAGTGACCAGCATCGTCTCTCACGGAGGACGTACCGGGAAATTGCCTCGCGGCCCTTTCGAGGTATTGCTCATGCTATTCACTGATATTCGTTGCAAGACGAGCGAGATCGGCGAAGAGTGCCCAGGCCGATTCACTGTCCGCGACATCGGGCGCGAAGACGGCAATGGTGAATGTCATGCCCTGGCCGAGATCGAGGCGGACAACATCATTCTCGACGTTGTCATACCAGCCACGCTTTTCGTAGAGCGGAACTCCCGTATCTCCGATGGCGCTTCGCACGCTGCCCGGCGCTTCGGAGCGGCTGAGTAGGTCGCGAATTCTGGTTGCATCGCCGACCGTTCCCTGCAGCAGCGCGTCTATCAGCAGGACCGACTCGCGCGGCGCGAGGTAGTTGTCGTCGTCATCGTCGAAATATGCCGTGTCGAAGTGCGAGCCGAGATAGGAGCGCTCCATACCGATGCGCCGCATCAATGCGTTGATGCGGGCGCGCCCGGCGAAGTCAATCAGGTCGTTCGCGGCCTCGTTATCCGAATAGACGATCATCGCTTCTTCGAGCGCGTCCACATCGGCGTCGCGCCGGAGTTCGCCGCGCGCGATGCCATCCTCGCAGGCCGCGAGAATTGCCAACTTCATCACCGAGGCGGCGGGATACAGCGCCGTGCCGCGCAGTGAAACCGTTAGCGCCCCGCGTGGCGTGGTCGCGGCGATGGCGATGCCCACGGAATCCTCGACGCTCATCAACCGGAGCAGCAAACGCGCGAGCATCGTGCCGTCCGCGCCATTGTCGGATACCAGCCGCATGGCCCGAGCGACATCGGCGGCATCGGTGGCCGTCACTGTGCCAGTGAGCGGGTCCCAGACTAGGACGCGCCGCGTGAAGGGTTGTATGAGCCGGTAGCCCGTTGCCGTCCGTATCCAGACCGGCTCGCGGAGCGGCATCCCGGCCCGTGCCAGATCGGACGCCTGCCGGGCGATTGCGTCCGGCGTGCGGGATGCGGGGCGTGCGGGTAAATCCGTCCCGGCCACATCCGCGAACGCGAGCGGGACATGGAATGCGCCGATCATTCGTATCTCCGGCGCGGCGAAGGTAGGCGGCAGGGTACCTATTGGCAGTGACGAGAGCGATCCGTCGGGATCGAGGAACAGCGGAATCGCGCTCCCTGTGCCCATGTGCGGCGCGTCGTTGGCGAGCATCTTATAGGTGATGGCGCTCCCCGGCACGAGCGTCACCGATGCAGTATGGACGAGCAGCGTTTCGACGAGCGGTGGCGCGCTCGCGGCATCCGGCCGCCCCTCCGGCAGGAACACGACAAGCCCCGTGAAGTGGAGCAGCAGATCGCGCCCATCGGTTGTGACGCTCCGCAATGGCCCGATGCCCGGTACATCGCGCATATGGAGGAGTGCGTCGAGCAGCGGAAAGATCGCCGGATCAAGGTCGCCTACATCCACGACACCAATAGCGGGCGCACGCTCGGCGTGGACCGGTTGTGACGAAACGGGCAGCACAACCAGGGCGAAAAGCAGCATTGCTCGCCACGCGCAATGCACGCACCTCCGTTGTTGCCTGGCCCGACTGCTCGCCATCTGGTTTGATCCTCCGCGCGGCGCTGATATGGTTGCGTACGCTGTTCCGCTATTGTAAACGCATGTGCAAGCAATCGCATGCGCGAAACGTTCGCCGTCGCGCGAAAAGCCCCTCTCCCGACCCCTCCCCGCTTCGGGGAGGGGAGCCGGAAAGCAACCTCTCCCGGAACGGGAGAGGGCAGGGGGTGGGTAATCCGTGTCTTCTCTCATCCTTTCCTCATTGCTCATTGTTCATTGCTCGTTGCTGGTCGCTCCCGGTATGATGGCGTCGAATGGGCAGATGGATGTTTGCGACGATGGGAGGGGGAAGACGGATGCGCGAGAACACGACCAAAGCGAAAATGCTCCGAGGCGAGGCGGTGATTGGGCCGTTCATCCCAATGCCGTCGCCGATGGCGATGGAACTGACCGCCTTCGCGGGGATGGACTTCGGCATCATTGACTGCGAACACGGCTTTATTGACTACGAGGGCGTCTATCCGATGGTGCTCGCCGCCGAGGCGCGCGGTATGACCGCCATCGCCCGCTGCCCGGTGCGAGATCCGCAACTGATCCTGCGCTATCTCGATCTCGGCGTGCAGGGACTCCATGTGCCGCAGATCAATACCAAAGACGAGGCGGAAGCGTTTGTGCAGGCCTGTCGCTACCAACCGCGCGGCTGGCGGGGCAGCGCTTCGCCGCGCGCCAGCGATTACGGCCTCAGCGGCATGAGCATGTACGATGCGATGCAGCATCTCAACCGGGAAGTGTTGACGATCGCGCACATCGAGAACCCGCGCGCCGTGGATAATCTGGAAGAAATCTGCGAAGTCGAGGGGCTTGATGTCCTGTTCGTCGGGCGCGGCGACATGAGCCACGCACTCGGTGTACCCAATCAGTTCGATCACCCGTCGGTGCAGGAGCAGATGCGGCGGGTCGTCGAGAAAAGCGCGGGGAGTGGCAAAATCCTCGGTACCGTCGTGCGTGATGCTGCGCAGGCGCGCGAGGCGATTGACATGGGCTTCCTGTACATCGCCTGCGGCTTCGCGGGCTTCATTGTTGGTGGCATGAAGCAGTTCCTGGCGGACACGCACAAGTAGCCCTACAGGGACACCAAGGATCAGCCATCTGCCAAGGCATCGAGGATGCGCTGCCAGAGGCCCGTATCGCACCAGAGTCGGTATCGCTTGTACGTCGTCTCCCATTTGCCGCACTTCTCCGGCACCTCGCGCCATGAGGCGTCGGTGCGCGTCACCGACAAGTTGCCGTTGAGGACCGTGCGGTGGTCGTGGCGCGGTCGGCCCGTCGTTGGCTTCTGCGGCGGGAGTACGGAGCGGACCCGTTCCCACTCCCCATCACTCAGCTCCCCGTCCACCGCCGCCGAGTGGTGCCGGGGCGGCAGATCACGCCTGTAAACGCCCCTAGCAGGGTTCGGTCAGAGGCGGCGGGGTAGTTACGAGTGGCCTCCTCTTTAGGCTCAGTCGCGCCGGGATCGCGGGCGGCCGCGCAGCAGCCACCGCGCCGAAGCGAGGTGAACGACCGCTGCAGCGGCGGGGGCGAGGGCTTGGCCCCGGTTGCGGTAGCTCACCAAGATCAGCGCGTCCGCCGCCTGCACGAGGCCCGCCAAGACCAAGAAAGCGCGGAGGCGGTGGGTGGACTTGCGCAGTATCAGGGCGACGACCGTCGCGGAGAGGGGCAGGCTCCGGGCGGCGAAGTACCTCGCGTAGAATTCGACCGCTGGGGTCACCTCGTTTCCCTGCGGCAGCAGCAGCCCCGGGTCGACCACCGCCGCCACGGCAAAACCGCCGGAACCCAAGGCGGCGGCCGCGTTGGCGGCGGCGATCATCGCCCAAACCGCTCCGCTCGGCGCTCGGTGGTCTATTCCTTCGGCAAATTGGCTCTGTGTACGCATCATTTGGGGATGCTAGCATCCGCGTATGGGAGGTGCAACCCATCATGGTGCGGACGAAGGACACAACATGTGGCACCCCTCGTGCCATTCGAGTCATAATTGTCCTTGTAGGAAGTAGTGAGGGTGGTGAAAAAGTCGGTAGTGAATGAATCATCGCGCAGGACTCATGGCGATCCCCGCCGATAATTTTCGTGAAACCGTCGTGCAATCGCGTGTGCGGAACTGCCGCAACCCGTACCACTGTTTCGCGTCGCCAAATCTGCCCAGAGGGCGCCTGGCTCGATCCACACCTTCCGCTTGCGCATCGCCTTCTGGTACGCCTCAGTTTTCCCACGCGCCGGATGATCGCTGATCCTGCGGTACTAAAGCAATCTAAGCATACCGGGAGCGCGACGCGTGCGTTATGCTGTATGCGATCACGAACATCATCGTCACACAAGCGCGCAGGAAGGAGCATGCAGATGGCAAACCCGTCCTCCTATGCCTTCGGTCACTCGCAGGCGGAGGCCGAGCGCCTCCAGCGGCAGGGTACGCTGTTCAATCCTTCCACTCGGCACTTCCTCGCCAGCGCGGGCATCCGTGCCGGGATGAAGGTGCTCGATGTCGGCAGCGGTGCGGGCGATGTCGCGCTCCTCATCGCGGACCTCGTTGGCGCGCGGGGCGCGGTGATCGGCGTCGAGCAGAATCCGGAGATCCTCCAGACCGCCCGCGATCGCGCGCAGGCGGCCGGTCTGGCGCACGTCTCTTTCGTCACGGGCGCGGTCGGCGCGGTCGTATTGGACGACGACTTCGATGCCGCAGTCGGGCGCTGCGTGCTCGTGCACAATTCCGACCCGGCTGCCACCCTCTGCGCGGCGGTGTGGCATGTGCGCCCGGGCGGGATTGTCGCCTTCGAAGAGCCGGCGCATACCGCCCTCCCACCGACGGCCATGCCCCCCTGCGCGCTGCTGGAGCAGGCGTGGGAGTGGCTGCTGGTGCGGGGATTCGGATGGGCCTGCGGCTGTTCGAGGTGTTTCGTGACGCCGGGCTCGCGGCACCGACGATGCATGTGCATGCGGCGGCGGGGGGCGGGGCGGACTGGGCGGGATACGACTACATCGCCAGCCAGTTGCGGGTTGCGCTGCCGTTGATCGTGCGGGCAGGAGTGGCGACCGAGGAAGACGTGGGAATCGAGA
>JBBSFO010000046.1:0-14755 GCA_038238655.1 Thermomicrobiales bacterium
GAACTGGTCGCCGACGATGCGCCGTAGCGGAGCCGTATCAGCGGCAATCACCGCATAACCGTCCATCGTCGCGGCGGGAAACGGCGGCTGGTCTTCGTCGCTCACCACGTCCGCCATCAGCACGCGCCCAGCGAGGTCCATTAATCCGGCGTGCTCGGTCGGGAGTACGGTCGTGCGGGCACGGATCATTGCGGTCGCTTCGGCGGGGTCGAGGAGACGATCAAGCGCGTTTTCGGTGGACACGATTTTCCTCCGCATCGGTAGATCATCCTGACAGATAACGATTGTAACAGGCAGGACATCCTTGCTGCCGTGCCATCCGCCCGAGAATGACAATGTATAGAAAGGGTGAAACTATCCAATTCTTGCAAAGTGTAGACAATCGGGCGAATATCCGTATTATGATTATGAAAAGCAATTCTCGTCGTACGGCGTGTCCCTCCATCAGGAGGGCATTATGAGGAGGTTTCCGATGGTCGTTCATTCCTCGGATGGTTGCCTGGCTGCCACATTCGACGCCCGCGCGGACCGCCACGCGGCTGGCCTGCTCCGCTGGCTCGTCTTGGGTACGGCGGGATTCTTCGCATTCCTGCTCGCCATCAGCCATACCGGTGCCGTCGGCGCGGCAGCCCCGGCGACCTACGATTCCACGATCTGCATCAACTATTTCACCTGCTACAACCCCACCACTGGCGTTCCCGTCTCCAACACCAACAGCGGCTATCCCACCTATGTTATCCCTTCCTATGTCGCTCCCACCTACCTCGCCCCCTCCTATATTGCTCCGACCACCAGCAGCAGTGGCTACCCCGCCAATACCGTGATCCGTACGTACTTCGATGCCCGCTACTGCAACGGACTCGTTTCGGTTGTCACGGATCAGTACGGCAACCTGATTGATGTCTGCACGACGACAGGCCAGCGCATCTATCCAGTCTTCCCGGACTACGGCAATGGCTTCGGCTTCGGGTCAGGATTCGTCAACGCCAACTTCGTCAACAATAGCGGCTTTTTCAATGGCGTCTACCCGAACGTCTTCAACAACAATGGCTGTCCGGTCGGGAACTTCGCCTGCCTCGGCGCTTTTCCGTTCTCCGGTTTCCCGTTTTCTACCGGCATCTTTAACGGCAACACCACGGTCGTGACGATCGGTGGCGGCAAGCCGATCGCGGTTGGCGCGCCGTATCGCGTCAAAGAGGTCGCCCAGCCTGTAGCCGCTCCGGTGGCAGCAGCTCCTGCTCCCGCTGCTCCGGTGGCGAACACTGCGACAGCGCTGAACACGTCGAGCGTGGTGCCGGCGACCGCACCGATAGGCGGCGCGGACATCCATGTCCTGAGCGCCTCACCGGCAACGACCCCAGCCGTCTCGAAAGAGTCGGACGACCACCGAGGATAATCCGCACGTAAATACGAACTGAGGACTGCGTAAGGCACATGCCCTCTCAATCCTCAGTTCGTATCGCTCAGTCCTTGCTATTTGCGGGGAGTCTTTGTTACGCCATCCTCCGACTGAAACCCGGCGAAAATGGCGTCCAGCGCGTTGTTCAGCGCGTCAAACCGGCCGGCGGTGTAGCGGATCACCGATTTCGTATCGTAGGTGACGGTGCGGAACTCGCCGAATTGCACATCGTAGCCCGGTTTCGACGCATCATCATGCACCCCAACGATATCGCCCACCGAGATGCGTCCCCGGCTCATGACGACCACGCGCGTCCCTACGTCGTACATCCGCTCCCCCTTTGCCTTTCACACTATCCTGCCCGCCCTACCGACCGATCGTGCGGACAGGCTGACGGAACATACCCGTCTGTCATGCATCCTGCTTACAACTGCGGCGGTGAACCGGCAAGATACGTCCCCTCGGCGGTATTCCGCCCGCCCATCGCTTGCGCGACGTAGTCCTCGCGCGGCGGGGCAAAGATGTCGAGGGCAGTCACGCCCTCGGGCCCGACGGTCGCGCTATGGGGTACATTCGGGGCAATCGCGTAGACATCCCCCACATGCAGCACCCAGGGTTCAGCATCCTCCGTGCCCACGCGCAGATGAATCTCCCCGGCGATGACGGTGCCGCACTGCTCGTGCGGGTGGCTGTGCCAGTTCACGACACCACCCGGCTCGATGATGACGAAGTTCATCATCGCCCGTCCGCCAGCGAAAACCTCCATCTCGATCCCCGGTAGTGGTTTGAATCGCGGCAAATCTTTGCGATTTGCCCATTCCGTCCGAAAGTTCATCGGTTGTGAAGCAGGCCCCGGATCAGTCTCGCGCTGCATCTTCGCACCCCCATTTCCTGTCCGAATCGTGGCCCGTATTCTATCACGAATCGCTGTCCACAATCCGTCCGCGTTATCCACATATGCACCGGCACTTTGTGGACAATTCGGGCGGTGGATAACTTTTCGATGTTGTTCTACACCCCTTCGCCACTCACGAAAGCATAGTACGTACGCTTCTATTTGAACAGTGTGCGCGCCAGTCGTAGAACAGAACTTTCCACACCTTCTGGGGATAAGCGCCGCTTTTCGGTGGATAAGTCGCTCACATTGTGGATAATCCGTGCGTGCGAAGTGGGCGAAATGGGTACGAATCGGAGACCGGTGGACGACTGGCGGAGAGCACGGCGCGTCATCCCCACGATTTCGGCGGATGGACTGGTTATCCACGATCGTTGTGGATAGGTGGATAACTCCTCGACACGTTTGGGGATGTCGGTTTCCCTTGCCCCTGCTGCGAAAATCGGGTTATCCACTGTGTCCACACCCCCTACGGTGACGACGAGTCTCCTGATCCTTTTTAATGAAGAGAATTCCACAAACACCGCAATCGGTTCTCCCCAGGCGTCAGATGATCAACAATCTGCTTATGTGAACGCCGCCGACGCAGGAGAATTGACGTGGTTATGCGTGCATGAGCCGTGGACATCCCGCGATCACCGCATCATTGTCATGCGGACTCGATTGTGACGCAAAAAGACGCAATTTCCGCATTCCGATCAGGAAAATCGTCGTCGGTTTATGCACCGTTTCGTGGATAGCGTGGATAACTCCGTTTGGCCGTCAGCCGAGCCAGCGATGCAGGTCGCCGTGAATACTCCAGAGGATTTGCAGGATCGCCACAGTAAAGATCACCGAAAAGACGACGATGAAGATATCGCGCCCTGCCTTGACCGGCCGGGTGGCGAAGTTATAAACCGGGACGACGAACGCGCCGTAGATCACGCCGATTGCCAGCAGTACAAAGACGATATTGAGTACGATCATGTCCCTCACCATTCGGCCCGCGTCGGCGTCGCGCCGGAAGATGAGTGTACCAGCAGACAATCGTGCGACGCCAGACGGCTGCAAGGATGAGGATGCCAACGCTTTCGCCATGCGCTCGCATTCGCACCCCGCGATGGATTGCTGCATGGTCATCTGTTATAATTTGGTGAAAGGATACATAACGAGTCAAAGAATACTCATACATCGTGGCTTCTCTCGCAGCAGGTCGGCATACGTCTTTTGCTGCGCCTTGACGCTACGGAACCGTACTAAGAGGAGGGCAGAATGATTGCGCTGTCTGTATCCGTCGAAGGTGGGTTGGGTCTGACTTGGCCATGCTGGAAGGAGTGGGTCGCCGCCTCCGAACGGTGGGGTCTCGCCAGCCTCTTCCTCTCCGACCATTTTGTCGGCCCATTCGGCCCCGATCCCCCCTCGTTGGAGGCGATCATCGCGCTCGCCTACGCCGCCGATCATTCCACGCGCATCCACTTCGGCACGTTGGTCTCGCCGCTCTCCTTCCGTGATCCCATCATGCTCGCCCGACAGGCCCTCGCACTCGACGACCTATCAAGTGGGCGCATGATCCTTGGTCTCGGTGCGGGGTGGAATCAGCGGGAGCACGACATGTTCGGATACACTCTCGGTGACATCCCGACGCGCATGGCGCGCTTTGCTGAAGGCGTCGAGGTCATCGCGCGACTGCTTCGTAGCGACGAGCCGGTGAGCCATGACGGTCAATGGTTCAGTCTGCGGGAGGCGAGGCTTCTGCCACGCCCACAACGCCCCGGTGGCCCGCGCCTGCTCGTCGGCGGGAGCGGTCCCAGACGCACAGCCCGGATCGTTGCCCAATACGCCGACGTGTGGAACGCCCAGCACCTTGCCCCCGCCGACCTGCGGGAACGCAACGTCGCGTTAGATGCCATGATCCAGGAGGCGGGGCGTTCGCCGAAGGACGTACGGCGCACCATGATTGGACCGATTGTCCTCAGCGATCACGCGGACGAGGTCGCGGAGCGTGTGCGCGCGATCCCGTTCGCGCCGCAGATCGGTGACGGGTCCGTGGAGGCGGTTGTCGAGTTTCTGGTAACGCGCCAGGGAGCGATCGTGGGCACGACCGATGAAGTGGTAGCACGACTGGGGGAGTATGCGGCGGGAGTAGACGAGTTCGTGGTGCAGTGGGTCGGTGTGAATGACCTGGTGGGGATGGAGATGATCGCTGAGCGGGTGCTGCCGCAACTCACTATGCGCCTGTAAAGCCGCGATCGGTGTTTTGCGACAGGTTGCCGCGACATCTACTTTTGAACGTCATCCCTCTTCGTGCTCCTCTCGTTGCTCCACCGAAACTGTGCGCCACGCACGATTGCCACCACGGTTTGTCATGCCGCTGCACTCTTGACACCTCGCTGTATGATAAATGCACTTCGACATCCTAAGGTGGCGATTACACCGGGACTTAGACGTGCCAACCGTAGCGCTGCGGACGACCTATTCCGGTCCCCGCGCCCTTCGATGAATACTCCGGCATCTCGTGCGACGAGAGGAGGGACGGCAACCACAGACGCAGACCACGTAAGCGACTCTTCACTCGAGAAAACGTGATGACTAAAAAGGACATATCGGAGGCAGGAATGGGCATCGTACCGAAACACCGTCGGCAATCATGGGCGCGCGTCACCTCGTTCGCGCTGCTGACCCTAATTCTTCCCTTGCTCCTCGCCGCCTGTGGTGGCGGGAGCAGTGCGACGACTGCACCGACCGCAGCCGCGACGAAACCGGCCGCAACCACGGGTGCTGCTGTTGCGACCACCGCCCCAGCAGCGGCGACGAGCGCGCCAGCGGCGAGTACCACGGCATCGAGCACGACCGCGTCCGCGAGTACCACCGCTTCCGGCACCACGGCTGCGAGTAGTACGACCGCAGGCGCGACGACCGCGACGACCGCCAGCACGGGCGCGGACCCGCGTGGTGTGGCGCCGACCAAGCGCGGCGGCGGCGGCACATTGAAACTGCTCTACTGGCAGGCCCCGACGATCCTCAATGTCCACCTCGCACAGGGCACGAAGGACGACCTCGCGGGTTCGATTGTCACGGAGACACTCGCCTCGATCTCCATTAACTCCGCGCTACCCGATGTGCCGATCCTCGCGAAGGAGATTCCCTCGGCTGCGAACGGCGGTATCGCGGCGGACGGCAAGAGCGTGACGTGGAAACTGAAGGACGGCGTCAAGTGGTCCGACGGCACACCGATGACCTCCGCCGATGTCAAGGCCACCTGGCAGTACGTCGTCACGCCGGAGACGGGTTCGACGACACTGCCGAACTACACAAATATCGCGACGATTGATACGCCGGACGCGACGACGGTGAAGATCAATTTCAAAAACGCGACGCCGCTCTGGTACTTCCCCTTCGTCGGTCAAAACGGGCCGGTTTTGCAGAAGGCGCAGACGGACAAGTGCCTCGCCGACCAGAAAGGGTGCGCGATCAACAGCGCCCCGATCGGCACGGGCGCATTCAAGGTAAAGTCGTTCGTCCCCGGTGACAATGTGCAGTATGTGATGAATGAGAACTACCGCGAGCCGAACGCGCCGTTCTTCGACGCGATTGACCTCAAGGGCGGCGGCGACGCGCCGACAGCGGCGAAGGCCGTGCAGACCGGGCAGGTGGACTTCGCCTGGAATCTGCAAGTCGCGCCCGAGATTCTTAAACAGGTCACTGATGCGGGCAAGATCCTCGACACCCCGCCTGGTGGCGGTGTCGAGCGCGTCCTGTTCAATTTCTCGGACCCGAACAAGGAAGTGGATGGCGAAAAATCCTCCGTCAAGGCACCGCATCCCTTCTTCTCGGACCCGAAGGTGCGCGAGGCGTTCTCCTGGCTGATGGACCGCGACGCGATGGCCAAGAACCTGTACGGCGCGGCGGGCAACCCCACGTGCAACATCATTCCGAGTGTGCCGCCGCAGACGAACTCGAAGAATACGAAATGTGGCTTCGACGTGGCGAAGGCGAACCAGATTCTCGATGATGCCGGATGGAAGAAAGGCTCGGATGGCATTCGCGCCAAGAACGGCGTGCAGATGAAGATCACCTTCAGTACCTCCGTCAATGCGGTGCGCGAAAAAGAAGAGCAAGTGATGAAGCAGGCTTTCCAGCAGGCGGGCATCACGATGGACATCAAGAACGCGGACGCGGGCGTTTTCTTCGGTCAGCCCGATAACGCGGATGCGGCATCCCGGTTCGAGAAGGACATGGAGATGTACACCAACAGCCCCGGCACGCCGGACGCAGAGTCGTATCTCAATGGCTGGACGACATCTGAGATCGCCCAAAAAGCGAATGGCTGGAAACTGAACAATAACACGCGGTACAGCGATCCGAAGTACGACGCGATCGTTGATCAGTTGAAGAAAGAGTTGAACTCGGAGAAGCGCGCACAGTTGCAAATCCAAGCGAATGACTACCTGATCAACAACTTCGTCCTCTTGCCGCTGATTGACCGGACCTCGGTCAACGGTCACCGGGCTGACCTCATCAATACCAATCCCACCCCGTGGGACTGGAATGTCTGGAATATCGCTTACTGGCAGATCAAGAAATAAGGACTGAGGACTGCGCGGGGAGGGAGTGAACACTCCTTCCCCTTTTCTCTTCCTCACCTTTCCCGTGCCGGATGGTACCCGGGAAACTTGACAAATTTCCGCATACCCGGTACACATAATGCCGCCATGTGGAATGAATGCCAGCCGTCGGGTTTTCCTTCCCGCCGGTCGGCGCGAAGCCCGGCCTGGGACTGTCACTTTGGGGCCGATGAGAGGAGGGGCTTGGCGTAACACGCAAGTCATCACCAGCGGGTCGTGACAAATCTTCGGGTATGCCGAGGAGTGGGTTCGACACTGACGGGACAGTAGGAGGAAACAATGGCAACGACTCTCAAACGAAGTGGGAAATCATGGGCGCGCGTGACCTCGTTCGCGCTGCTGACCCTGATTCTCCCCTTGCTGCTCGCTGCATGCGGCGGCAGTAGCGCGACGGACACCCCGAAAGCGGCAAGCACGACCGCCGCGACCGCCGCCGGCGCGGCGACGACCACGAGCGCATCGGCGGCGGCAGCGACCAAGCCGGCCGCAACGACGGCTCCCGCCGCGACCACCGCCCCCGCCGCCGGCGCGACTGCACCTGCGGCGAGCACGACGGCATCGAGCACAACCGCCGCCAGCAGCACAACAGCGGGCGCGACGACCGCGACGACCGCCAGCACAGGCCCGGACCCGCGCGGCACGGCGCCGACCAAGCGCGGCGGCGGCGGCACATTGAAACTGCTCTGGTGGCAGGCGCCCGTCATTCTCAATGACCACCTCGCCAACGGCACCAAGGACGAGGATGCGTCGCGGATCGTCGAGGAGCCGCTCGCGGTGACCTCACTGTCAGGCGTCGTCCCCGATGTGCCAGTCCTTGCCAAGTCCATCCCCTCCGCTGCGGATGGTTCGGTGGCGGCAGACGGTAAGAGCGTGACGTGGAAACTGAAGGACGGCGTCAAGTGGTCCGACGGCACGCCAATGACTTCCGCCGATGTCAAGGCGACGTGGCAGTTTGTTACGAAGCCGGAAAATGGCGCGTCCGACCTGGCGCAGTACGAGAATATCGCGACGATTGATACGCCGGACGCGACGACCGTGAAGATTTCCTTCAAGGAAGCGACCGCGAACTGGTACACGCCGTTCACGAACCTTCAGGGCGTCGTGCTCCAGAAGGCGCAGCTCGACACCTGCACGGACCCGAAGACGTGCGTCATCAGCAACGCGCCTATCGGTACCGGCCCGTTCAAAGTGAAGGCGTTCACGGCTGGCGACAATGTGCAGTACGTGATGAACGACAACTACCGCGATCCGAACGCGCCGTTCTTCGACGCGATTGACCTCAAAGGCGGCGGCGACGCGGGTACGGCAGCGAAGGCCGTCCAGACCGGACAGGTAGACTTTGCCTGGAACCTGCAAGTGACGCCGGACATCGCCAAGCAAGTGACTGACGCGGGCAAAGTCCTCGATCAGGGCCCTGGTTTCGGCGTCGAGCAGATGATCCTCAACCAGACCGACCCGAACAAGGACGTGGACGGCGAAAAGTCCTCGCTGAAGGCCCCGCACCCCTTCCTGACCGATCCGAAGGTGCGCGAGGCAATGTCCTGGCTCGTGGATCGCGATTCGATCGCCAAGAACCTCTATGCCGCCGCAAAGCCGACCTGCAACGTGCTGCTCGGCATCCCGCCCGCGCTGCAATCCACCACCAATAAGTGTGGCTATGATGTGGCAAAGGCGAACCAGATCCTCGAAGATGCGGGCTGGAAAAAGGGCGGCGACGGCATCCGCGCGAAGGGTGGCGTCCAGCTGAAACTCGTCTTCGAGAGCAGTGTCAATGCCGTGCGTGAGAAGGAAGAGCAGGTCATCAAGCAGTCCTTCCAGCAGGCCGGTATCTCGATGGACATCAAGAATGCGGACGCCGGTGTTTTCTTCGGTCAGCCCGATAACGCGGATGCGGCACAACGGGCGGACGGCAAGGACATCGTCATGTACACGACCGGGCCTTCCGATCCGGATGCCGGGGACTTCCTCAGCAACTACCAGAGCAAGTTCATCCCGCAGAAGGCCAACGGCTGGAAGAATGGCTCGCCCGGTCGCTGGAAGAGCGATCAGTACGATCAACTGGCCGTGCAGCTCTCGAAGTAGATGAATCCCGAGAAGCGCGCAGGGATCGAGAAGCAGATGAATGACGTCATCGTCACCAATTACTTCCAGATCCCGATGGTGGACCGCTACTCCAACAACGGCCACGCAAAGGAACTGATCAACACCAACTACACGCCGTGGGACTCGGCGCTGTGGAACGTCGCGTACTGGCAGAAGAAGTAGCCGGGAGCACGTAGACAGCAGACAGTAGTCAGAAGGGGGAGTCGCGAGGCCCCCCCTTCTGTTTCTTGCCTGCCCGCCAATGTGCAGGCATTCCAGCTTTCTGCTATTGCACGGCTTGCCAATGAAACGTATGATCACAAGGCGGTTACGTCGCAATAGTTACTACCTACAAAGTGGCAATGGCACGTTCGTTGCTTACCTTACTTGCTACCTGATGTCGTCGCCACAGCGACACACGGTTGCGCCGGTAGCAAAAAGGAGGTACGCCACGATGGCTGAACGGCGAAATGAGGGTGGCGAAACATACGTCCCCCCGACCCCCGAGAACATCAAACCGCACGGATCGCGGGACAACGCGGTCGAGATGAGCGCGGGCGGGCAGCACGAGCGCGAAACGCTCGACGCGCAGCGCAAAAAGGGGGCGGATCCCGCGCACGCGACGGACGATCCGGGCCGCACCGACAACCCGCTTGGCACTGGCGTGGGGTACGTCGGCGAAAGTAGCGCCGATTACGGCGAACAGGAGAAACGGATGAGCACCAACAGCCCGAAACGCACTGATGAGACCGACAAGAGCGCGACCGCGCCGACGCGACAGCAGCCGGAGCAACAGCACCATTCGCAGTCTCCATCCGGGCAGAAGCCGGGTACGGGCGGTAGCGGCAGCCAGCAGAGTACGGGCAGCATGCCGCCGACCCAGGGCACCGGCAGCACCCCGCAGAGCCACACCCCTCGCCCATCGAGCACGGAGACAAGCGCACAGCACGGCACGACGCACAGCCCGTCGCAGACATCTGGTACAAATAGTGGCAACGAAGCGACCAAGGGCGCCATCGGGGGCACCCAGGATCACGGGACGGTGAAGACCCCACAGGGCCAGAACGTTTCGACACCGGGTCACGGTCCCACAAGCGCGTCGCAATCGAAGCCGGACGATGCGAAGAGCCAGGCGCAGGGTGCGGCGACTGATGCCAAAAGCGCAGTGCAAGACAAAGCGAGCGATCTGAAGGATCAGGCCCAGCATACAGCAGACGATCTCAAGGGTGCCGCGCAAGATAAAGCGGGCGACGTGAAAGACCAGGCCCAAACCCGGCTGAGCGATGTCCAAGCGCAGGCACAAGGCGTGCTCGATGATGCGAAGACGCAGGTGCAGGGCAAACTCGACGCCGTCACCAGCCAGGCACAAGACACGCTCGAAAGTGTCAAAGCGAACCTGCAAACGCGGACGGATGCACTCAAGGAGACAGTTACAGGCAGGACCGACCAATTCGTCGGTACGGTCGGCGAGAAAAGTGATCTGGCGAAGCAGACCGCAAATGAGAAGTCCACGCAGGCCGGTGAAAAGTTGACCGGGTACGCGGATACGCTCCGCGAGAAGACTCAATCGCTCGACGCGGATCATCCGGTCGCCAATGCCGCGACCAAGGCGGCCAATGCGCTCGGGCAGACCGGTGCCTACCTTCAGCAGAGCACGCCGGATGACTGGATGGGCGATCTGAAGCAACTGATCTCACAGAAGCCGCTCGAATCGGTCCTCATTGCTGCTGGGATCGGCTACATGGCCGCTCGCGCCTTCCGCAAGTAACCAGCGGAGACTGAGTCACAGAGACGCAGAGAACACAGAGAAACGCAGAAGATAAAGAGGGAGAGAGAAGGAATCTGTTTCTTCTCTCTCCCTCTCTGTGTCTCTGTGGCTAATCGTTTCAGACCGGGGCGGTGACGGTGCGGCGGACGGTGGGGCCGAGGGCGGTGACGCGCTCGAAGGTGTACGCGAGTCGGTGGATGCCCTCGATCAGCGCGGTGGGTGTGTTGTCCGCGTAGGTGAGGCGGAGGCGGTTCGCGGCGACATCCACGCCCGCCGGGTAGAATGCCTCGCCCGCAACCGTTGCCACGCCCTCCGCGAGCGCGACGGCGGTCACTTCATGCGCCGTCAGGCCATCCCGCAGCGTCAGCCAGACATTGAGGCCGCTCTTCGGCGGCAGCCAATCCACATATGGGAGCAAATGGGTAGTGAGTGCGTCCAGTATCGCGTCCCGTCGCTCGCGATAGGTCGTGCGCATCGCAGCGACATCGCGCACCGCCGTCTTCCCGCCGCCGAGAGCCCAGTAATGAATCAGTGCGCGCTGCGGCAAGCGTGCGGTGAAGCGATCCGTCACCATCTTCATCGCCGTGAGTCGGGCCATCAGGGGCGATCCGGCGATCACCGCACCGACGCGTAGATCGGGCGAAACCGTCTTCGCCGCGCTCCACACGTAGACAACGCGACCATCCGTATCGCCCGCCTTGATCGGTGGTGGCGGCTCGCGGTCGTAGACGAACGGGTTGCAGTGGTCATCTTCGAGGATCAGGACGCCGTGCCGCGCGGCGATCTGGAGCATGGCGCGGCGGCGATCCACGGGGAGAACGGTGCCCATCGGGTTGTGCGAGGTCGGCACGGTATAAATCAAGCGGGGCCGCTCCCGCTCGCAGACTGCCGCCAGCGATGACATATCCATACCCTGATCGTCTGTCGCGACGGGGACGATCCGTGCGCCCGCCGCCGCGAAGATGTCGAGGGCAGCGGCGAAGGTTGGCACCTCGCAGGCAACCCGCTCGCCGGGGCCGACGAGGGAGCGTGCGACGAGGTCAATGCCTTGCTGTCCACCCGTCGTAATCATTACATCGTCCGCGCTCGCCGCGAAGCCCCACCCGACGCACCGCTCCGCGATGGCGAGGCGCAAGTCCGGGTCACCGAGCGCGGGGCCATAGCCGAGCAGGTCGCCGTCCAGTTCATCCACGGCCGTCTTCCACGCCTTCTTGAGATGGACGACGGGCAGCATATCCGCTGCCGGTTGGCCGGAGGCGAGCGAGATCACCCCGGCACGGTGCGCGGGCGTCATCAGCTGATTCGGGCGGGCGGCACGTACGGGCAGTGGGAAGGGCGGCAGCGTCAGCGCGGGGGAGGGCGGCAGCATCTCGGGGTCGCCAATCGGCGGCACGACGTACGACGGTAGGTACGAGACATGCGGCGCGGCAGCTGCGGCAGTGCGATCCCGTACGAAGGTCCCGCGCCCGACCTGCCCGGAGACGAGGTTCGCCTCCCGGAGCGCCTCGTATGCCTGCGCGACGGTGATTACGCCAACGCCGAGCGTCTTCGCAAATCCGCGCACGGTCGGTAGGCGGGTGCCGGGCGGCAGTTGGCCGCTCGCGATCCTGGCAGCGACGCGATCGGCGATCTGCCGGTACAGTGGCGTGCCGCTACCCGGTTCCAACGCCCCGAGGTCGAGATCGTCCCCCACTGCCATGCTGCCTCCGCCGACGTACGTTCGCGCCTCCTCCCAGTATACGGCACGCCGCAAACCGGGCTATCTCCTGGGTTTTCAGTGAGGGCAACGTCGCCCACAAGGTTCGAATAACGCGCGTCAATCTGTCCGTCGCTTGACAGTGTCATGAAGCATGATACGCTATCAATAGGCACAATGAGGATTGTCATTAGGGACAATCAATAACGGAATGTAGGAGGAGGCAGGGCGGTGCAGCGATATTTGGAGCGGCCATTGACGCAGGTGCGGCGCAAGGATCGCGTGCTGGCGGACGAGGAGTGGATGGATCGGATGCTGGCAATCAGCGCGCTCGGCCACCTCGCGATCAGCCATGAGGGGCAGCCACTCCTCCATAGCAACTACTTCTGGTTCGATGGCACGCGCGTCTACTGGCATACCGCGCAGGTCGGCAAACTGCGGGCGATCCTCGAACAGGGCGCCACGCGCGCCTGCTTCACCGTCACGGAGTTCGGTAGGGTATTGCCCGCCGGGACACCCTTCGACTTCAGCACGGAGTACGCGAGCGTCATCCTGTATGGCACGGTGCGTGTTGTGGATGATGCGGTGGAGAAGAAATACGCGCTGGAAGGCGTGATGGCGAAGTACGCGCCGCAGCTCGTCGCAGGCGTGGACTACGTGCCGATGCCGGACAGCGACATCGCGATCACCAGCGTCTATCGCTTCGACATCGAGACACGTGTCGGCAAGCATAATGTCAAGCCGGAGGAATACCCGGCCTATCCGTACCCGCACGGCTCGTTCATTGACGCCGAGCGCGCAGCAGACCGCGTAACGATGCGTGATAAAGAACTTGCATAAGGGGCGTCACGATGATTGTCGGTTCGCTCTTTCTTTCGGCAGTCGGCTTCGGTATTGCCTACAATGCCGCGCCGGGGGCGGTGAACACCGAGGCGTTGCGGCGCGGGATGGCGCGAGGTGTCCGGCCCGCGCTTCTCGTGCAACTTGGCGCGCTGATCGGCGATGCGCTATGGGCGGCGCTCGCGCTCACCGGTACGGCATTCCTCGTTCACAATCGCCCGGTGCGCCTCGTCCTCGGTATCGCGGGGGCGTGCTTCCTGCTCAGGCTGGCATGGAGCGCCTTGCAGGAGGCGTGGTCGGGCGGCCTGCCCCGCGCGCATGGCCGCGTATCGCGCGGCGATTTCGCGACGGGCGCGGTCTTTTCCCTGGCCAACCCCTTCGCGCTTGCCTTCTGGACTGGGATCGGCGCGGGTCTCGCCGCGACAGACTCGACCACTGCGCCGGTGGGACGGTTCGTCCTCCTCTTCGGCGGGTTCGTGCTCGGCGCACTCTGCTGGTGCCTCTGCATCCCGTTCGTGATCGGCTGGGGGCGGCGCTTCGTCCGCCCGGCACTGTTCCGCTGGATCAACGCACTCTGCGGCCTCGCCCTTGGCTACTTCGCCCTGACGCTTATCTGGCACACAGCGTCGGACTTCCTCGCCCACGCGTCAGCCGCCATACCACTGAGAGAAGGGGACTGAACGCAGAGGGCGCAGAGAACGCAAAGATGGGAAAAGAAAACAAAAAAGCATCACCCTCCGCGATCTACGCGTACTCTGCGCTGAATTCTTTTCCGGTTCGCCATCCGCTCGTCATCTTGTACAATGCGCCCGAAGGCACCGGCCTAACTCTCCGCTCAACCTGTCGCTATGCTATGATCGCGCCGACATGAACGTACATACATAGTCGGGAAGGGCGAGGCAGCATGGGTGAAGGTATTTTGCGAGACAGTGACATTGATCACCCATTCGAGCAGCAACTCAGCGTCGCGAAGGAGGATATTGAGTTCGAGCTGCGGGGACATGGCCCAGCACCGTGGGCTGATTTTTGGCTCAATCCGCGTCGGCTTCGTGGCGCGGATTTTCTTATGCGCTGGTCGCAAGGAGAGTGGAGCGAAAGACGCCTTGTAGAGGCCGTTAATGGAACTGGCGGGTTCCGCTGCTATCCATATGGGCCGAGCGGCGTTGCCCCTGACGATGTGCGGGAGTACGAGTTGTACTTCGAACGTCTCGAAGCGGCGGGCTTGGGCCAGATTAAGCGTCCCGATCTCTTGGTATTCAAGGAACACCTGAAAGCCGAGGTAGAAGCGATCATTGCCCGGTTAGGAGGAGTCGAGGAGTTACCATTTCTTAGAGCTTGTATGTAAAGTGAATCACGGCGGTTCGAGTCGTTTGAGCATCACCTGAATCATCACGATCAGGATCATCGCTTCGCTGCTCTCCGGCAACTGCTCGTAGTCCTTGCTCAGGACTCGATACCGTCCGAACCAGCC
>JBBSFO010000047.1:0-14550 GCA_038238655.1 Thermomicrobiales bacterium
AGCCGTCCGTCGCGCTCCGCCCGGATCAGCCAACGGCGTAATGCGACCCCGACGACGACGAACACAACGAGCGCGATCGTTTCCAACGCCCCGATGGATTGCAGATACTGCATCACGCGCCTCCTGCCGCCACTGAATCATTTCCGCATGTAATGATACCACCGGCCCCTCTGCACGCCCTTCTCCGAATCTTCGAAACGGGAATCGAAACCGATTGAACCGTAGAGACACATACCGCCCAAAGGGCACGCGCGCAGAGGATGCAAAGAAGAGAATGAGAATGAAATTCGCTCCGGCGCAGCGGCGGGTGGAAAGGAATGGACGGCGAAGGTCATTGGCATGTTCTTTATCGCGCGGCATTTTCACCAAACAGGTGCCGGATGTCATAATCAATAGAATATCAACAAACCTATTGACCGTTTCTGAACGTCCTGTAATACTTTTAGGAGTTACGCAGTTCGCGAGAGAAAGCCCGCATACTAAGGAAAACATTTCCACGGCGTGCGTCCCAACCTCGTCTTGTCGTCATTGACCGCAACGGATCGGCACGTAATCAGTACCATGGCAGTCTTTCGTTACGGAAGGGGAAATGATGGGTACGCACCTGGGCCCTGGACTACGGCGGAGCACGCGCGTTGCGTGCATGTTCACATCGCTCTTTCTTTTCTTCGCCGTGTTCCCGCTCCCCGCGACCGTTGTCCCGGTCGCCGCATCCACACCTTTGCCAACGATTCAGACGGTGTTCATCATCCTGATGGAGAATCATAACTGGAGTGATATTAAGAGTAGTCCTTCCGCGCCGTACATTAACAGCTTGCTGCCGATAGGGTCCCATGCCGAGCAGTACCGCAACCCACCCGGGAACCACCCCAGCGAGCCCAATTATCTCTGGCTGGAAGCCGGTACGAACTTTGGCATTCACGACGATGCCGATCCCAGTGTGAATCATCAAAGTACGACACAGCATCTCACAACCCAACTCACAACCGCCGGTATCTCCTGGAAGACCTATCAGGAGGACATAGCTGGAACGAGTTGCCCGCTGACGTCCAGCGGTAAGTACGCCCCCAAGCACGATCCCTTTATTTACTTCGATGACGTGACGAATACGAATTCTCCCACCTCCGCGAACTGCATCGCGCATAATCGCCCGTTCCCCGAACTGGCGACCGATCTCGCAAATCGTACGACCGCGCGCTACAATTTCGTCACGCCCAATCTCTGCAACGACATGCACGATAGTGCCGGTTGCGCCACGACCGACAGCATCAAGAATGGAGATACCTGGCTCTCGCAAAACGTGCCGACGATCCTCAACTCCGCAGCCTACCGGAACAACGGCGCGCTGTTCATTACGTGGGATGAAGGTGAGGGGGGGAGCGACGGCCCGATCGGTATGATCGCGCTCTCACCTTTTGCCAAGCCGGGCTACTCCAACACGACGACGTATACGCACAGTTCGACGTTGCGCACGATGCAGGAAATCTTTGGGGTGACGCCTTTGCTGGGAGATGCCGCCAATGCGACTGATCTGAGCGACCTGTTCTCCCCATCAATCACGGGCGGTGGTACGGGCTTGGAGTTCTATTCCCTGTCCGCCCCCGTCCGCCTGCTCGATACCCGCCCCGGTGCCGCCGCTGTTGTCCACCCCGGCGCGCCCCTCACGCCCAATCAACCCCTCAACCTCCCCGGCCAATTCACCTCCGGCGGCATCACCCTCCCCATCACCGCCCAGGCTGTCGTCGGCAACGCCACCGTGGACAACGCCGTCGGCGCACCCGCCGGCTTCGCTACCCTCTATCCCTCCGGTGCCTCCCTCCCCCTCGCCTCGAATCTCAACTTCGTGCCCGGCACGGTGCGACCCAACGCCTTCACCGTCGCCCTCGGCAGTGACGGCACCTTCAACCTGCTTTCCAACACCGGCGGCAACTTCATCATCGACATCACCGGCTACTATGCACCTCCGGTGGCGGGTGGCCTCTTCTTCCATCCGCTCCCCCAGCCCGTCCGTCTCCTCGATACCCGCCCCGGTCAGAGCGCCTTCCGGGCTCCCGGTGTCCCGCTTGCCCCCGGTCAGACCCTCCCGCTACCCGGTCAGTTCTCCTCGGGCAGCATCACCATCCCCAGTAGCGCCAAAGCCCTCGCCGGCAATGCGACGGTGGACAACACGATCGGCGCACCGGCAGGATTCGCCACCCTCTTCCCCGGCGGCACGGGCTTGCCTCCAACCAGCAACCTCAACTTCTCCCCCGGCACCGTCGCGCCCAATGCCTTCACGGTCGGCCTCGGTAGCGATGGGTCGTTCAACCTGTATTCCAGCACCGGCAGCAACTTCATCCTGGACATCACCGGCTACTACGACACGAGTGGCGTCGGCGGACTCGTCTTCTACCCCCTGATCCAGCCGGTGCGTGAACTCGACACGCGCGCCGGGCAGCAGGCATTCCGGACCCCCGGCGCGCCGCTCACCACCAACGGGACGGTCAACCTGCCGGGCAGCTTCACCTTCAGCGGGGTGACGGTGCCGGTGGAGGCGAAGGCGCTCGTGGGCAATGCAACGGTGGACAACAGCATCAACGCACCGGACGGGTTCGCGACGCTCTATCCGGGGGGGACTGCTCTGCCTCTGGCGAGCAACCTGAACTACAGCAAGGGAACAGTAGCGCCGAACGCATTCATCGTCGGGGTGGGGGCGGACGGGACATACAACCTATATAGCCTGAGCGGAGGCAACTTCATCCTCGATATCTCCGGCTACTTCGCAGCGGGTCCCAGCACGAGTGCGACGAGGCCGAAGCCCTAGTCGGCATCGCTCCTACGATCCACGACGATACGCACGATGGAGCGTCCAGAGCAAGGATGAGGCGACGGGGACCCTATTCAGGGTCCCCGTCGCCTCCTTGACGGAGGTTGCCTCTCCCCGGCTTCTCCCCTAAAAAGGAGTGAGGCTGTGCAGTGGGGGGTTAGGTAGCATCCTTGCATTGTTCAAGGTAGCATGAGGTGCATAGCCTACGATTGTGGCGTCGCGAAAAGGAGGAGACGATGGTACGGATTGTTCACATCCATGCGACGACCGCCTCGATGCAGTCGAATATTCGCAACGCGTACGTCAACTTCAATGAGATGACGACCTCGGTGGTCGCGGTTGTCACGGATGTAGTGCGACAGGGAAAGCCGGTAGTCGGCTACGGGTTCAACTCGAACGGACGGTACGCGGCGACCGGGTTGCTCACGGAGCGGTTTCTGCCGCGTCTCGAACGGGCGGCACCGGCGTCGCTCGTGAACGACGCCGGGGACAATCTCGATCCGCATCGCATCTGGCAAACGATGATGACGGGCGAGAAACCGGGCGGGCACGGCGAGCGCGCCGTCGCGGTCGGGACGGTGGATATGGCGGTCTGGGATGCCGTCGCGAAGATCGAGGAGAAACCCTTGTACCGCCTGCTCGCCGATCGCTACCGGGGTGGCGTGGTGGACGAGAAGGTCTTTGTTTATGCGGCAGGCGGCTATTATCAGCCGGACAAGGACCTCAACGCCTTGCAGGACGAGATGCGCAGGTACCTCGATCTCGGCTACACCGTTGTTAAGATGAAGATCGGCGGCGCGCCGCTGAAAGAGGATTTGGCGCGGATCGAGGCAGTGCTGGCGGTCGTCGGCAATGGCCCGTCGCTGGCGGTGGACGCGAACGGTCGGTTCGACCTGCCGACTGCGCTCGCCTACGCCGACGCGCTTGCGCCATACCACCTGCGCTGGTACGAGGAGGCGGGCGATCCGCTCGACTACGAAATCCAGGCGGCGCTTGGGCATACCTATGCGTCGCCGCTCGCGACGGGCGAGAATCTTTTTTCGATGCAGGACGCGCGCAATCTCCTCCGCTATGGCGGCATGCGGCCCGACCGGGATGTGCTGCAATTCGATCCGGTCCTCAGCTACGGCCTCGTGGAATACCTGCGCACGTTGGAGAAGTTAACGGAATATGGGTGGTCGGCGCGGCAGGTGATCCCGCACGGCGGGCATCAGATGGCGCTCAATCTCGCGGCGGGGCTGGGGCTGGGCGGAAACGAGTCCTATCCGGGCGTCTTCCAGCCATTCGGCGGCTTTGCGGACACCATTCCGATTGAGTCAGGGTACGTGCGACCCTCCGAGGCGCCAGGTATCGGCTTCGAGGAGAAGGCCGCGTTGTATGCGGTTTTTCGATCCATCACGGAGTAAATCGGTCAGTATCCGCATGGAAAGCGACCGACGCATCGCTGCCCGTCGTACGGCGCGATTTCACGGCGCTTAGCTTCTCGGCCAACGTGCCCGTATATACACGAAAGAAACCCACACACCTCCGGGGTGGGCGATGACAAATGAGGAGGGACGGGGGTTTTCCCCGTCCCTCCTGCACCTGTGGTATAGGCTGTCAGCGCGACGCGATTATGCGAAGAAGCCACTTACATCGATGACGAGGTCGATTGTCGTGGTCACGTACGCATTGAAGCTGCCGTCGCTGCCGACTCCGATGATGAATGCGTTGGGAACGACCTGTCCTTCCACGTAGTTCAGATTGGACGCGAGGGGCAAAGACTGGCCGCCGGGATAGAAGGTCACGAATCCGGCCGGCCCGGTGGCACTGTTGACGACCGTACCGTTGCCGAGGACCGCCTTCGCACTACTCGTGACGCCCGTGCAGTTCGGTTGCGCCGCAACATTGTAGGACGTATTGGCGGAGATCGGCGCCCGCGTGAGGATGCAGGCCGCGTAGTTGCCGGTCCGCGTGTCGAGCAACCGGACGGGATTCAACAACGCCGTGTAGGTGAAGCCGGTGCTGTCGGCGTCGAAGTACCCCGTGACATCAATGACCAGATCGGTGCCCGTTGTGGCATACGCATTCAGACTGCCGTTATTGAGCCCGATAATGAACGCGTTCGGCACGGCCTGATTCGGCACATAGTTCAGGTTCGAGGTCGGTGGCAGGCTCTGCCCGCTCGGATAGAAGGTGACGAATCCGGGCGGCGCATTCTGGATGCGGTCGTCCACCGTACCATTGCCGGCGAGCGCCAGCGCGCTGCTCGGAATGCCGGTGCAGGCGCTCGCCGCTTGCACCGTGAGGGGCACTTTCGGCGCCATCGGCGTGTTGGGCACGATGCAGGCTTGATAGCCGGCGCGCGTATCGAGCAGCCGGACCGGATTGCGCAGCGGATGGAAATACAAACCGCCAGCGCTCGGCGGCGCGTAATAGCCGCTGACATCAACGATCAGATCGGTCGTCGCCGATGCATAGGCCTGGAAGGTACCGTCACTCGCCAGGCTGACGGTGAAGGCGTTTGGCACCGCGACGTTCGGCACGTAGTTCAGGTTCGATGCCAGGGGCAGGGTGCCGCTGGAATAGAACGTCACGAAGCCGGACTGCGAGCCGGGGAAGCGGCTATCAACCGTCCCGTTCCCCGTGATTGCCACCGCGCTGCTCGGGATACCCGTGCAGGAGGAGCGGGCCTGGACCGTCAAGGACGACGCGTTCACGTGCGCATTCGGTTGAATGCATGCGGGGTACACCGAAGGATCGCGCGTGTCCAGCAATCGCACGGGCCGCGGTAGGGGGAAGAATACCAGCCCGCTCACACTCGGCGGCGGCCCGCCACCGGCATTCACGACCTGTGTGAGGACGGTCGAGGTGCTGACGGCGAAGGTAGGATCGCCGTTGTACATGGCGGTGATCGGGTGGCTACCCTGCGTCAGCGCCGTCGTCGTAAACGTCGCGACGCCGCCCGCGAGCGTGCCCGTACCGAGCGTCGTTGTGCCATCCTTGAAGGTGACGGTGCCGGTCGGCGTCCCGCCCGTGCCGGTAACCGTGGCGGTGAAGGTGACCGACTGCCCGACGGTCGAAGGGTTCAAGGACGAGGTCAGTGCGGTAGCGCTCGTCGTCGTACCAACGCCCCCACCGGCGATGTATTCGTAGGCATTGGTGCCGGTTGCATTGACGAGGCCGAGCGTGGTGGTCACGGTCACATCAACGAAACCCAGGGAATGTGCGGGCGTCGTGCAGGTGAATGAGACATTTCCTGTCGCCACCGTTGCCGCGATTGCCGTGCATGCGGTCGCCGTGGCACCGCCGAAGGTCACGGTTGGAGCCAGCGAGAGGCCGACGATGGTCGCGGAGCTTGGGACGGTGATCGTCACCGTCTGGCCGCCCGCTATTGGTCCCTGGTTCGGGTTGACCGTGACGTTGCCACCCGGCGGCGGCGGGCCGGTTCCGGCATCATAGGTGTAGGCACCTACGCCGGTGAGATTAAGCAATCCAAGAGAGTCGGTGACATGCACGTCAACAAGTCCCAATGGATGTGCCGGTGTTACACAGGTGAACGAGATCGTCGTTGAGCCCGCACTTGCGGAAACCAATGAGCAGTTCGTTGCCGCATTCCCGCCAAAGGTCGCGCTTGGCGCGAGCGTGAGCCCGACGAGCCCGGCGGCACTCGGGACGGTGATCGTCACGGTCTGCCCGCCCGCAATCGGCCCATGATTCGGGCTCACCGTGAGCGGCCCTGTGCCGACGACCGGCGCCGCGACGTAGGTATAGGCATTCGCGCCGGTATAATCAAACAGCAGACCGAGAACGTCCTTGACTTCCACATTCACCGGGCCTACCCCATGTGCGGGCGTGATGCAGGTGAAGGAAACCGTTCCCGTGCCGACGGTCGCTTGAATGAGCGAGCAGCCTGTGGCCGCGTTGCCTCCGAATATCGCCGTTGGAACCAATGAGAGTCCGACAATTCCTGGGGTACTCGGGATCGTGATCGTCACCGTCTGTCCACCAGTCGTTGGACCCTGGTTCGGACTGACCGTGACGGTTCCACTTGTTACTGGGGGGCCACTAGTCGGGTCATACGTGTACGCATTGGCTCCGGTGGAATTGAGCACGAGTGCGCCAAGGACGGTGACATTCACCGGGCCCGCCGCATGTGCTGGCGTCGTGCAGTTGAATGAGACCGTGCCAACGCCGACGGTGATCGGGTCGCAGCCGGTCGCCGCATTACTGCCGAATGTGACGTTGGGGAGGACGCCGCTCAAGCCGGCAAGACCGACGAGGCCCGTGAGGCCGCTCACCGTGATCGCGACCGACTGTCCGCCCGATTGCGGGCCGTGATTGGGGAGCACAGTCACCGCGCCAGCTGGCGGCGGTGGGCCGCCCGCAACGTAGGTGTAGACACCCGTGCCGGTGAAGTCGAAGAGCGGCACCCCGAGTGCGAGTAGTGCCTTCGCCTCGACATCAACGACACCGGCCGCGTGTGCGGGGGTAACGCAGGTGAAGGTGTAACTGGGAACGAGAAGCGCTACGGTGATCGCCGTGCACGCCGTCGCGGCGGTACCGCCGAAGGTGACGCTCGGTAGCACCGAGAGACCGAGAACGGGAGCGCCGAGAATGCTGGGGATCGTGATTTGTACCGTCTGCCCACCGGCGATTGGCCCAGTGTCTGGGTTGACGGTCACGTTTCCACCCACCCGTGGAGCGGTCTTCGGGGCTTTTGCGGGCGTCGTGGTTGTCGGTGGCGCCGTTGCTTTCGCTGGTGTTGTCGTCGCTGTTGCCGTTGCGGATGGGGCCTTGGTCGCCGCCGGTGGCGACGTGGTCGTTGTTGTGGGCGATGAAGGTGCCGAGTCCGGCGTCGCCGCTGTCACGCCACCAGGCGTCGCGGTAATAAGGAATCCACAAAGCAGTGCCGCAATAGTGATCGGTACACATGCACGTTGCACGCGCGATACAAACCAGATAAGACGGAAACCTCGCCGCTGTGTCCCCATGTACAGGTCCTCCTCCAATACACGAATGTCCCAAGCCGACCGCAAGGCACCAACCTTTCGGGTGGTTAAGCCTCATCTCAACACATGCAGCAAGAAAGACGAAAGGCGAACGTACGACTGCGGGCATATCTTATGTTACAGTACAACGTCTTGTCAAGTGTTCTATGAATGAATTTTTCCCCTTTTCTCTAGTGGCTTTATATATAGGTACTTTTCCTACATCGCCGTTCGTTTTATGGGGCAATGATTGAATGATTTCGAGGCGGGCAACGCAGATGCGGCGGTCATAAACGCAAAGGCGGCACGCGCGGCGATAATTTTATCGTCGGGTGCCACGCACGATTTGCCCCGAGACCGTGTCTGCGCGTCGCTAACACAACATCAAGGGGCTTCGGGGAGGTATGGATACTGCTTACGGCGGTGATCCTGAGCTCAATTGGAGAGACCCAAGATGCAGACTCATTCACATCCGGAAGATGCCCCATGTGGTGTCTGAGATGGGAGCATTGAGGGCGGCGGCGATGCCGAGGCCGAGGACGAGGCGGGTATCTTCAGGGGCGATGATGCCGTCGTCCCAAAGGCGGGCGGTGCTGAAATACGGGTTGCCCTCGTGCTCGTACGTATCGAGCGTCGGGCGCATGAATTGCTCGCGTTCTTCGGGCGTCATCGTGGCGCCGTGCGTGCGCAGGTTGTCTTCGCGGATCGTGAGCAAAACGTTCGCCGCCTGCTGCCCGCCCATCACGGAGATGCGCGCATTCGGCCACATCCACAACTGGCGCGGTGCGTAGGCCCGGCCGCACATCGCGTAGTTGCCCGCGCCGAACGAGCCCCCGAGGACGACGGTGAATTTCGGCACCGCCGCATTCGCGACCGCCATCACCATCTTCGCGCCGTCCCGCGCGATGCCCGCGTTCTCGTACTGCTTGCCGACCATGAAGCCGGTAATGTTCTGGAGGAAGACGAGCGGGATTTTCCGCTTCGCGCACAACTCGACAAAATGCGCCCCCTTCTGGGCGCTTTCCGAGAAGAGGATGCCATTGTTCGCGATGATGCCGACCGGGTAGCCGAAGAGGTATGCGAACCCGCAAACCAGTGTCGCACCGTAGCGCGCCTTGAACTCCTGGAAGCGGCTGCCGTCCACAATGCGCGCGACTACCTCGTGCACATCGAATCCCATGCGCGCGTCGCTCGGCACGATCCCGCCCAATTCGGCGGGATCATAGTGCGGCGGTTCCGGCGACAGGACGGGCCACGGCAGATGCTTTGCGCCGTGCACGTTCGCGACAATCGCACGGCATATCGTCAGTGCGTGCTCGTCGTTGACTGCATAATGGTCAGCGACGCCGGAGAGGGTCGTGTGGACTTCCGCGCCACCGAGTTCTTCGGCGGTCACTTCCTCACCCGTCGCCGCCTTCACGAGCGGCGGGCCACCGAGAAAGATCGTCCCTGTGCCCCGCACGATGATTGTCTCGTCGCTCATCGCCGGGACGTATGCACCCCCCGCCGTGCAGGAACCCATCACGGCGGCGATCTGTGGGATACCGGCGGCGGACAACTGCGCCTGGTTGTAGAAGATGCGACCGAAGTGGTCGCGGTCCGGGAAGACATCGGCCTGCAGGGGCAGAAAGGCACCGCCGGAGTCCACGAGATAGATGCAGGGCAACCGGTTCTGCGCGGCGATCTCCTGTGCTCGCAGATGCTTCTTGACGGTCAGCGGGTAGTACGTGCCGCCCTTCACCGTCGCATCGTTCGCGACGATGACCACTTCGCGCCCGCAGACGGAGCCGATGCCTGTGACGATCCCCGCTGCGGGTGCATCGCCGTCGTACATCTCCCACGCGGCGAGCGGGCTGAGTTCGAGAAAGGGCGTGCCGGCGTCCACGAGGCGGTCAATCCGCTCCCGCGCCAGCATCTTGCCCCGCGCCCGATGCCGCGCAATCGCCGCCGCGCCGCCGCCCTGCGCTACCTGTCGCAGTCGCTCCCGGAGTTCCGCGACGAGCGCACGCATGATCGCTGCGTTCTCCCGAAAGTCCGGCGCGTCCGCATCCACATGCGTCGGCAAGACGGGCAGGGCGGCAAGCGGGCCGTTTTCGCCGGTGCGGGGGAGCGTGAACGTGTTGGTCGTCATCGGGCGCGTCATCCCCTCTTGAAGTCCCCATCCCCGCCGATACTCTGTCACCACAATAGCACAGAACAAGACCGGCTTTCGGCCTGCGATGATGTGGATCGCAGGTCGAGCGCGGCAAACCGTATGCCGACGATTAAACTATTCCTTTGGCTCCGGTGGGGGCGCGAAGCCGGGGATGCGCCAGCCGCTCCGCTGCTGGAAGTAACTCAGGCCGCGCGCAGCGGTGATGAGCAGGAAGAAGATGACCAGGCCGGTGAGAATCAAATCAACGGCCGTCACGTCGGTCGGGAAGCCACCGAGAATAAGGACGCGCACGCCGTAAATGCCGAGGACGATTGGCCCGGCATTCGTAATCACCTGATCGAAGGTGCGCAAAAGGACTGCATACGACACCGCCGTCGTGATGAGCAGCAGCACCGCGATCACCAGCGCCTTGAGGTAGTTCGAGCGATGGAAGGTGAGGTCGCCCGCCGCGACATAATCGAAGTTGTTCACCTTCATCGGGCGCACTTCCGCCACATCGAACAGATCCGGGGCGTCCATACGCAGACGGTTCACTTTATCGCGGACAGTGACGAAGAGTTCGCCGCGCGCCTCGTCCACGGGTACGATGACCGACTTATTGTCCGCGCCGATCCGTTCGAGCGAAAGGCCAAAAGTCAACGTATCGGTGTCGAACGGGTAGCGGAAGAGATTGCTCCCAATCGGCAATTTGAGCGTCGCGCTGAACTGCGTCGGTGTCGTCGGCAGCGTGATCGAGTCGTTCGCCGGCAGTCCCTCTTCGTCCCTGCCAAACGGGTCAATCGAGTACACGACGATCTTGTCCTTGGCGGCGCAGTTGTCTTTGCAGAAATGGGTGCCGCTGACCCGGAGCGTCACCGTCTCGGCTAGTTCGTCAATCGCCGTGACATCAATATGGATACGGTTGTAGGTCGTCGTGGCAGCGTTCGGCGCCTCCAGCGGCGTGATCGTAAAGAGCTTTTCTGTCGAAGGGTTGCTGACATCAACGATCAGATCAATCAACCCGAACGGGATGAGGACAATCATAATGAGAATCAATGCGGCGACGAGGATGAAACCCGTGCGGTTCTGTCGTCGCACTTTGGATGCGTCGGTTACCATACCTGCTCCCTATCCCTTCCCACCGCCGCACGCTGCGGCACCCACACCACGCCGCCCGCCCACGCGTATCATCATGACCGGGCAGTTGCTCCGATCCCCACGATGGAGCAACGGGATTATAGGATAGTAACAGCCGGTATTGCGATAGATGGGAAAACAGTTATCCGGTAGCGCAGGCTTTCCAGCCTGCGCTCTCACTGCTTAGCGACGGCTCCCCGTTTTCACTTTCTGCGTTCCGGCTCCCCTCGCCCCGTGAGGGAGAGGGGCGGGGGGTGAGAGAATTTCCGTTTTCCGCGCTTTCTGCTCCACGTAGTCGCTGTAGCCGCCGGCATACTCGGTCAGGTCGCCGTCCGCAATCTCGTAGATGCGGCTGCAAATCCGATCGAGAAAATACCGGTCGTGCGAGATGGTCAGTACCGTGCCATCGTAGGCGTTGAGCGCCTCTTCGAGCACCTCGGTCGAGGCAATGTCGAGGTGGTTCGTCGGCTCGTCGAGCAGCAGGCAGTTCGCGCCGCCCGTCATCAGGCGCGCCAGTTGCAGGCGGCTCTTCTCGCCGCCGCTGAGATTCCCGATCGGCTCCGTTGCCTGCCGATAGGTGAAGAGGAAGCGACCGAGAATGCCCATCGCCGTTTCCGCCGTCATCGGTTTGACGACACGGATGCAGTCGAGCGGCGTTTCGGCGGGGTCGAGGACATCGTGCTGCTGCGCGTAGTGGCCGAGCCGGATCGAGGGACCGATCCAGACTTCGCCCTCGGTCGGCGCGTCGCGCCCCAGCAACATCTGGACGAGCACCGACTTCCCGGCGCCGTTCCGCCCGACGACCCCGGCGCGTTCGCCCCGCCACAGGGTGAAGTTGAGGTCGGCCAGCACGATCTCGCCGTCGAACGATCGGGAGAGATGGCGCGCCTCGATTACCTTCTGCCCGCCACGCTCGCCGGAACGGAAATGGAGGCCCATTTTGCGCCGTTCGAGGACGGGCCGCTCGACCTTCTCCATCCGGTCAATCTGCCGCTGCTTGTTCATCGCCTGCTTCTTGTGCCGCTCGTCCAGCACCATACTCGCCCAGAGCGTGAAGCGAGCAATCGCCTCTTCCAGATGCTTGATCTCCTTCTGCTGGGCGACGTAACTCTGCTGCTGCCTGAGCAGGGCGAGTTCGCGCTGCGTCATGTAACTCGAATAATTGCCCTGATACTGCGTCAGACGACCATTATCCAGCTCGGCGATCTGCACGACCGTATCATCGAGCAGGTAGCGGTCGTGCGAAATCAGGATGAGCGTGCCGGCGTAGGAGCGGATCACCCCTTCGAGCATCGTCTTACCGGGCAGGTCGAGGTGATTGTCCGGCTCGTCGAGCAGCAGGATATCCGGTTTGGCGATCAGGCACCGCGCGAGGCCGACCATCTTCCGCTGCCCCCCGCTGAGCAGCGCGACGGATTGCTGATGCGACTCCGGCGGCAGGCCGAGGCGGATGAGCAGATCGCGCGCGTCATTGCGAAAGCGCGGCCCACCCTCCGCCTCGTATCGTTCGAGGATCGTCGCCTGCCGTTCGAGGGCGCGACCCATCGCCTCCATATCCGCCGCGCACGCCGGGTCGGCCAGCGTCGCCTCGACCGCGTCGAGTTCCGCTTCCAGCGCGAGCAAATCCCCCCGCCCGCCGATTACTTCGTCCATCGCGGGGGCCGTCGTTTGTTCCGCATACTCCTGGGGCAGATAGGCGACGCGGATGCCGTTGCGCCGCGTGCATGTGCCCTCCGTCGGCGTCTCCCCGCCCGCGAGGATGCGGAGCAGGCTCGACTTCCCCGCCCCATTCGGCCCAACCAGCCCAATCTTCTCGCCGTCGTTCAGCGTCAAATCCAGCCCATCGAAGACGCGCTGCGTCCCATACGTCAGCCCGATACCATCCAGTCGCGCAATCAACACATCGCACCCCCTTCGCACCGGGAGGGGAAAGAGAATCGAACCACCAAGACACCCTGAAGAGAAGATTGCTGAGATTTCTTCAATCTTCTTGTGTTCCTTGGTGTTCTTGGTGTCTTGGTGGTTCGATTAAAGACCTTACCGATGGCCATAATGGACTGCTCCTCCGTGAGGGCAGGAGCAAGCACACGCGCGAAGCCCGCGCCGAAACGCGGTGGCGGTGTGCGTGGTTCCCGCCGCGTACCCGATGCACCGAATGGGCTACGCGGCGAACCAGTCTGATTGGGCGCTCTTCCACGAGCGCCAGTGACGTTGAGCAATAATCTGCGGCACGTCCATTTCCTCCGGCGCGTATCGTACACCGTGCCACGACGCGCCGCAAGAATTGGCAGATAGCGTGATCGGTCTCAGGATGGTGGCAGCGGCGCGCGTGAACAATGTACACTGGCGATTGTGCCTGACGGCACCGGCGCGACGTGCGAAGAGGAGGAGTATTCCGTGGCGACGACCATGCATCCGTCCACTGCACAGTACGAAGAAGTCCGGCAGCGTATTCAAACCGCAATTGCCTTCCCCGTGACGCCCTTCCATGCCGATTACTCACTCGACGAGGCGGGCGTCCGGCATCTCGCCCGCTTCATGGTCGAGGGCGGCATCCGGGCGCTCGTCACGGCGGGCGGCACCGGCGAACTGTACAATCTCGATCTCGACGAATGGCGCATCGTCGTCCGCGCGACCGCCGAGGAAGCGCGCGGGCGCGCCCTGATCATCGCGGGCGTCGGCTTCAACGGCACGACGGGCGCGAAAATGGCCCGCGAGGCGCAATCGCTCGGCGCGGATGCCCTGCTGATCTTCCCACCCTATTACCGCACCGGCGATGAGGACGGCCTGTTCCGCTACTACCAGATGATCGCCGGTGCGACCGAACTGCCGATCATCCCCTACAGCCGCGACAACGCGGTGATCGGCCCGCGCCTCGCCGAGCGGCTGGCGGAGATTCCCAATGCGGTCGCCTACAAGGACGGGCAGGGCAGCGTGCGCAATTTCATGCGCGTGCGCCAGCATCTCGGCGATCGCTTCATCTGGCTCGCCGGTACGGGCGACGATCTCGTGCCTGCGTACTTCGTCGCCGGGGCGCAAGGCTACACCTCGTCCGTCGCGAATGTCTCACCGCGCCTCGCACTCGATTTGCTGCATGGCGTTCAGGAAGGAAAGTTCATCGAGACGCAGGCGCTCGTGGATCGCGCCGTCGTCCCACTCTATGAACTGCGGGACAAGCGGCGCGGCTACGAAGTTTCCGCGATGAAGGCGATGATGGAAGGACGCGGCCTGCCCGGTGGCCCCGTTCGTCCCCCACTGCTCGACCTGAATGACGAAGAAAAAGCCCAAGCCGCCGCTTGGGCCGCCGATTGGCCCTACTAGAGAAGGAACGAGTAGCGAGTAACGAGTAACGAGGAAGGCGGAATCTTCCTCTCGTTACTCGTTACTCGTTCCTCGCTACTCGTTCCTCCTCTAGTAGTGCCAATCGGCGGACCAGGCGGCGGCATGAGCTATTTCTTCGAAATTCAGGTCGAGCAGTGGGGGGCGAACGGGGCCACCGGGCA
>JBBSFO010000048.1:0-14507 GCA_038238655.1 Thermomicrobiales bacterium
CCCGCGAGCAGTTGCTTGCCACGCGCCGCTGCCTTCGCGGGCAGGTCCTCATCCTCGATGATCGCGATGTTCCGCAGCGCGACGAAGCAGGCGACCGGGTGGCCCGAGTAGGTGAAGCCGTGCATGAACATCGTGTCCGGCCCGATCATCCGCTCATAAATTTCGTCCGTCACGCCGACCGCACCGAGTGGCACGTAGCCGGAGGTGATTCCCTTCGCCATCGCCATAATGTCTGGCTGGACGCCGTACTGCTGGACACCGAACATCGTGCCGGTGCGCCCGAAGCCGTTAATTACCTCGTCGGCGATGAAGAGGATGTCGTGCTTCTTCAGCACCGCGCAGATCGCCGGCCAGTAGGCATCCGGCGGCGGGACGACCCCGCCCGCGCCCTGTACTGGCTCGCCGATGAAGGCGGCGATGGTGTCTGCACCCTCGCGCTCGATCGTTTCTTCGAGTTCCGTAACGAGCGACTGGACGAATGCGCTTTCAGACATTCCCTCGCCGTTGCGATAGGCGTACGGCGCGGATACGTGGAGAAAGCCCGGCGCGCGCGGGCCGAAGTGCTGCCAGTAGCCGGGGATACCGGTCGCGGCGAGCGTGCCCATTGCGATGCCGTGATAGCCCATCTGCCGCGAGATGATCTTCACTTTGTCCGGCTTGCCGCCGATGGACCAGTAATAGCGGGCGATTTTGAAGGCCGTCTCATTCGACTCCGCGCCGCCGGAGGTGAACTGGAAGTGGTTGATTGGGCCGGGAATCATCGCGGCCAATTTAGTGGCGAGTTCGATCACCGGCGGCGTCGCGAGGCCGAAGAAGGTCGGCTGGAAGGCGAGGCGCGCCAACTGCTCCCGTCCCGCATCGGCCAGTTCCTCGCGACCGTGCCCGACATTGACGTTCCAGAGCCCCGCGAAGCCGTCTATGTATTCCTTGCCTTCGGAGTCCCAGAGTGTCGAGCCTTTGCCCTCCGCGAGGATGAGTGGCCCGTCCTGCGCGTGGCGGTGCAGGTTCGTGACCGGGTGGAGCATGTGCGCGATGTCCTGCTCGATCAGTGCAGTCGTTTCCCATGTCGCAACCATGTTGGTTCCCCTCCTGATGATTGTCCGGTGTGTCAGTGCCGTGGGGGAGAGTGTAGCAGATTGTCCGGGAGCGACCCATCCCCATTTCATCCTAGGCGAGCGCCACGGTCGCGCGGTCCGTGCCGCCCTTCTCGCTGGTGGCGGTGATCGTGACGGACTGTGTGCCGCCTGGCACGCGGACGAGCCATTCGACGAGCCGTTCGTTCTCGATACGCGCGCCGGGGGAGAAGCCGAACAGGACGCTCCCGCTCGTCGCGCGGCCATCGAGGTTGCCGATCTCCATTTTCTGCTTGCCAATCAGCGCCTCGCCGCCCGTGATCTCGACCTTGACCGGTTTGACGATGCCATTGCGCGTGGCGCGTTCGGAGAGGTTCGTTGGTAGCCAGCCGTGATTCTCGATCAGTGCGCGGACGATGAAGAGGCCATTGCCGAGCGATTCGACCGCTGTTGTGCCGATGCGGACGAGCGGCGTCAGCGCGGCGTACTGGCGGGTGAAGGCGGCATACTTCTCTTCCTCCTCGGGCAGAAACTCCGGCGGTGCGTTCTGGCGGACACGCTTGCTGTCCCAGCCGCCGATCTCGACGCGCCCCACCTGCGGGTGATCGTGGGCGTGCCAGCCGATAAACCCCGCGCCCTTCAGATGCGCGTCGTTCCATTTCAGCAGCGCCAAACCCTCGTCTTCGGTCGGGTCGTGCAGGAGTTTCTGCTTTACGTCGGGGAAGGTGACGCCCGCTTTGCCGACGATATCCCACAGTTCGGGCGAGATGCCCCAGATGCCCAATCCTTCCCATGTCCATTCGATGAACCCGCCGGCCGCCGAGCGCGTTCCCCGTTCGTCAATCGCCGGAAAGGCGTCATAGACCGTGATGTACGGGTAGCCCGTCGTTTCGCTGGCGAGCGCGCCGAGCGCCTTGTAGATCTCACGGTCTTTGAGCGGCATTGTCGCGTCGCTCGTCGCGCACGGGGGCGAAAGGTTGACGCCGCCGGTCGTGTGGTAGTTGAGGATGGCGCAGATATTCGGGTGATCCACGATGAACTGCGCGACCGCCCGCGTTTCCGGCTCGGAAAGTGGATATGGGCCGCCGCCCCGCTGCGTCGCGGACCAGTGCGTCGGGTAGTTGCGGTTGATGTCCAGTCCTTCGAGTGGCTTGGCGACTGTCACCGGGCCACGCACGTAGTTGTTCAGTATCCCCTCGGCATAGAGCCGGTAATAGTCACCGCCCATATCGCCCGGCTTCCGTTTCACCATCAGGCGCGTGTCCTGATCGGAGATTTTCCATTCGCCCTTCGCGTCCGGCACGCGCATTGTGAGGATGCGGCCGTCGCCATCCAAATCTTCGGGGGTCAAACCCTCGCCCGGCTCCGGTTCGGGATACGGGCGGACGGAGGAGCGGAGGGTGTACGGCGTCGTCAGATACCGCTCCGCGCCGTCCGGATTGACGCGCGGGAGGATGTAGAGCGTGCGCGTGTCGAGCAGGTCGGTCACGGCGGCATCGCTGCCATAGTGCGTCAGCAGGTCGTGGATCGTGTAGAGCGTGACGGCGCACCCCGTCACTTCGCCCGCGTGCATGTTGCCGTCCACGTACAACGCGGGCTTCTCGCCCGCCGGGCGTGCGGTCTGATTCGTCACCGTCGCCGCCCAGATGTCGCGCCCCTCGTGGGATGTACCGATACTTGCCACACGCAGCAGGCCGGGGTACTGCATTTCCCAACCTCGCAGGAGCGCCGTCAGTTCGTCATGGGTATGAAAGTGTGTCCGGTCGTACGTCGTGTCGGTCACGCGTCCCCTCCCCTCCGTCTTCCTTTGTGCGATCTGCGATGCACGGGCAACGATCTCGCGGTGCACACGATACCAGGGAGGGCACGGGCATGCTACACGGTGCCAGTGCGCCTGGGCAGTTCTGGCTGAATCTTACTTGGAAAGATACTTCTTCCGTACCTCGTAGGCGATGATCGCGGGGATATAGAAGGTGACATCGGAGGTGAGTTTTCCGAGCAGGAGGCCAAGGAGAAGATTGCCGGTCGCTGCGGTAAGCGCGTACATTGCCGCCGGTCGGATGAATAGACTATCGAGAAGTTCGGCGCCGGTGAACTCAACAAGGAGATTACGGATGGCATGCAGCAGATTTGCGAATACCGAGGGACCTGCCGCTGCGCACTGCGCGTTCATCTCGGTGCGGAGCATCATCGCGTAGTAACCGGCCGTCTCGCCCCAGGTGCCGCCGAGGGCGGTGAGGACCGGGTTGTCGAAGGCATTGTGCGCCGCGACACCGCCGATGATGGCGCAGACGATCGCGACGCATTCCGCCGGCAGATAGCGGCACCCCCATTCCGCGAGTTTGCCTGCGGCACGCCCACGAATGTGCCAGGAGCGCGGCGCGCCCACCGTATCCCTCATTCGTCGCCCAGCACGATCATCGTCGCGAGATCGGCGTCGGACGCTCCCTTCAGGACGCCGCCCTCGCGCCGGACAGCCCGGAGGAACGTGACAATCTCCGCCGTCACTTCCTCGCCGGCGACGATCACCGCCGCACCGGGCGGATACGTCGCGATCGTCTCTGCCGAAACCTTGCCGACCGCCTTGTCCGCCGAAAGACGGCGCCGGTGCTTGCTGAAAAAGACCGCGCGCGGATCCATCACGTGACGGGGCTGCGTGGGGAAGGGGAGCGCCGCAGCAGGCCGGGTCGCGCGTGGTGCGGCGGCAATTGCGCGCAAGGAATCCACCAAATGCTCGATCTCCTCCCATTCCGTTCCGAGCGTAGCGAGCAAGAGGATATTGTCGAGCGTCGCGAACTCCGGGTAATGACCGGCGTGATAGAGCGCCTGCTCGACCGCGAACCCTGTGCAACCGAGATGTGCGACGTTGACCGTGATCCGCAGGGGGTCGAAGGCGACGAAGCCCTCCTGATACATTTCCGGGCCGAAGCAGCGGAGGCCGTCAATTGCGTTGATCGCCTCCCGCGCCCATGCCACCATCGCGAGCCGCGCGGCAATCGCCGCATGTCCCCGTTCCTGTAACGCCAACACCGATTGGAAGAGCGACATTAGGATGACCGAGCTGAACGAAGTGCTGACGAAACCCAAGTGATTGACCATCTCGTAGAAACGATCCACGAGGCTTGCGTCGTTGAACAACGCCACGGAACTCTGGCCGAGCGCGCCACACGTCTTGTGAGTGGATTGCATGACGATTGCGGCCCCCGTCCGCTCCGCCGGGGTCGGCAGATCGGGATGGAAGGCGAGGTGCGCCCCATGCGCTGCGTCAACGATCAGCGGGACGCCGTACTCGCGCCCGACCGCTGCACATCCATGCAGGTCGGTAGCGATCCCGAAGTAGTTGGGGTACGTCAGGAAGATGGCTCGCACCTCGGGATGGTCGCGGAGGGACTGACGCAACTGCGCGGGGGTGATCCCGAGGGGCACGCCGATCTCCGGCACATAGCGCGGCGCGACATAGACCGGCCGCAGCCCGAGATGGATCAGGGGGGCGAAAACGGAGACATGTGCGTCCCGCTGGATCAGCACGGTATCCCCCGGCCAGGCGACGGTCATCAGTGCGAGTACGTTGAGCATCGAGGTGCCATTCGTCGAGGGATACGCGAACGGCACGCCGTAAATCTCCGCGAGGTGCCGTTGCGCCTGACCGATTGCAGTGTTCGGATCGTCGTGGAAGAGCGTGCCGAGATTTGGTACCGCGACCGAATGGTCGTAGCGGGCGATTTCCCGAACGTGGCGTTCGATCGTTTCGCGCCAGGGCACGGCGGTTGTCGGCGGGCTAATCATGCGATTCCTCCCGCCTCAGCCCGCGCTGTACGACAGAAAATGCCGACGTCTCGGCCACCGATGCGCACGCCATGTCGAGCGAGAGCGTGTCCAACGCTTTGCCCCGGTTGTGACCGGGTGTGCACCAATGGCGCATGCCGGGTGTGTGCGCGACCGCATGCATCGTACGCAGGTACCGCGCGATGCCGTTACTGCCGCACCGGTCCATGCACAGGTCATCGTTGACCGCGTTGCACGAAAGCATCGGCACTATCCGATGATCGTCATCCATCATGAATGTTCCCCTCCATCTGGAATCGCTTGTTCGATGTGCTACGAAGGACCAGTATTCCCACCCACAAACTGCCCGCACGAAACGTTCGCCGCATGTTGATAAAGACGAGCATATGGCGGTGATTGGCACTCGGCATCCGTATGATTACCTATATTCGAGGGAACACACGGCAGGTATGGCACTGTAAGAAAAACGGCCATCGTCCAACGACTCGCGCCTTATCGCGCTGCTCGTGCATGTGACAGAACCGTGCGGTAAGACTATTCGTTTTAATATATGCAGCGGATGGCGCTGCGGTAACGGATGTCGGCGGGAGGAATATCATGGATCATGTCGGCTTTGCACTCCCAATCCAACCTGGAAAAAGCGCGGACGCCCGCGCCTTTTTGACGGAACTCGAAGGGGCGCGCAAAGAGCGATACGCCGCGTCCGAGCGGAAAATCGGCATTACCAAGGAACTCTGGTTCTTCCAGGAGACGCCGAATGGAGACCTGTTCGTCGCCTATATGGAGAGCGAGAATTTCGGCAACGCACTCGGCATGTTCGCGCAGTCAAAAGAAGAATTCGATGTCTGGTTTAAGGAACGTCTGGCGAATGCGACAGGCGTGGACCTCAATAATCCACCGCCCGGCCCGTTGAGCAAGATGATGTCGCACTACGAAGCGTAACAAGTAACAAGCACCGGCGTCTCTGTCTCCTCTTGTTACTTGTTACTCGCTACTCGTCTATGCCGCGCCTTTCACATCTCGTCGGTTGAAGATGACGACGCTGGCGACGAGAAAGATGATCGCGTAGGCCGCGAGCAACGTGGCCGCGACGGGAGGCGAGAACAATTCCTTGTTGAAATTCTGCGAGCGGTCGAGGCCGTACGCGATCGCTCGCTGGTTGGGGCTGATGAAGAAGTTGACTGCCTTCGCCCAGCCGCCGCCGAAGCCGGAGAGTATACCTGTGATCGTGCCTTCCAAAATCGTGTAGCCGAGTACAACCGCGACCCCGGCGACGACTTGCCGCGCGAGCAGCGTGATGAAGAGGGCAAGCGCGAACGTCGTCGTGGTACTAAGCAGTCTCACGCCGATGTCCTGCCAGAAGCCCCGGTCGAACGCGCCGCTCCATTGCATCGTCGCGCCATCCACTACCGTGAGCAGGACGCTCAGGCCGATGCCGAAGAGAATGATGATCGCGAGGCCGATCATGCCCGCCACAAAGACGGCAATCGCTTTCGCCAGAATGTACGGGATGCGTCGCAGCCCCATCGCGAGCTGCGTGCGGATCGTGCCGTACTGAAACTCATTGCCCATCACGACCGCGACGGCGATCACGACGAGGATGCCCCAGAGCGCGTTCGCCGCGCTGACGGCGGTGTGCGTCCCTTGCGGGAGATAGACGCGGTGGAGCGACTGCCGCGCCGTAGTCGCGCTGCCACTGTGATGCCCGATCTGGTAGTTGATTGTGAAGACGAGCGTCGTGATCGCGGCCATGATGCCGAGCATCCACCACGTCATTGGTCGCTTGCGCAATTTGAACAGTTCCGCTGCAATCATGCTTCCCATATCATTACTCCTTGCCTGTCTCCGGCAGCCTGGGCTTTCTGGCTTGCACGACCGATTACGAGCGTCCAGCCGACCCTGCAGGCATGCCGGGTTGCTGCTGCGCGTCCGCGCCGACGAGTTCGAGGTAGATGGATTCGAGGCTCGTCTCGATCGGTTGCAGGCGGGAAAGCCGGAAACCCGCGCCGATCAGTGCGGTTGCGACATCGGCGGCGCAGTCGCGCTCGCCTTCGCAGGCGAATTGCACGCCGCGCCCTTCGGGGCGAACCTCGGTGACATATCGCGTTTGACGCAGGAAATCTACCGCACGCGGAATATCGTCCACTTCGAGGTAGTGGCTGTTGCCGGTACGCAAAAGGTCTTCAGTTGTGCCCTGCTTGACGATCACGCCGCGATTGATGAAGGCGACGCGTGTGCAGACTTGCTGCACTTCCGCAAGCAGATGGGAGCAAAGGAAGATCGTCTTGCCGTGCGCCGCAAGGTGAAGGATGAGATTGCGAACCTCGACCATCCCTTCCGGGTCGAGGCCGTTCGTCGGCTCGTCGAGCATCAGCAGTTCGGGATCGTTGAGCAGCGCCGCGCCGATTGCCAAGCGTTGCTTCATACCAAGCGAGTAGGCGCTGTATTTGCGATCCGCCCGATCGGCGAGGAAGACCTGATCGAGCACGTCGGCGACGCGCGCCATCGGCACGCCCCGGAGCCGCGCGACGACGCGCAGATTGTCGTGCCCGGAAAGGAAAGGATAGAACGCAGGCGACTCGATGATGCTGCCGACGCGGTGGAGGGCGTTATACCGGCCTTCCCGTGTCATCTGCCCGAAGAGTTCGACCGTGCCGCTTGTTGGCTCGATCAGACTGAGGATCATGGCCACGGTCGTCGTTTTGCCGGAGCCGTTCGGGCCGAGGAAGCCGAAGACGTCCCCTTGTTGCACGATGATCGAGACATCCTGCACGGCGGTAACGCGCCCGTATTGTTTCCGAAGGCCGTGCGTCCGCAGCACCGCCGAGGTCGTATCGTGCGCATCGGCGGCCTGCACCACAATCGGCGCAGTGGGTTGCGCGGTGGCAATGGGTTGCACCATAGCATTCTCCTTTTCGTCGCGGAACGGCATCACCCCGCTCCCTTTGTACCACGAAAAGTATCTTTGGAGGTTTTCGCTATAGTTGCCAAAATTGTGGTGAAATTGTGTCCTGTGGGAACCTAACCCCCCGACCCCCTTCCCGCGAGGAAGGGTGAGCGAGCCTCCGGGAGACCGAGGCGTTCAGGAAACATCACGGCATCGCGATGAGTCACCCCCTTCCTCGCGGGAAGGGGGTCGGGGGGTTAGGTTCCCTCCCTATTTCGGCATGTTCTTCAGCGCCGTGTACGCGGGGCGGGGAGAGCCGTCGTTCTTGAGAACGGCCCATGGATACTTCTCGTCGTTTGGCTGCGTAATCATGGAGAAATTGAGGTTCCAGACGAACATCACGCCCATCCACGGATACGATTTGCCCAACTCAAAAGCGCGAGTCAGGTACTGCGCCTGCTGCGCCTCGGAGACGAACTTGCCGTACTCATAGCCCTTTGCCTCGTTCGCGGTCGTCCAGCCGAACTCGGTCAGCCACATCTTTGTGTTGCCTTCACCCGCGTCCTGCATCACCTTGTGCAGTTCGACGATGCGCTGGAAGTAGAACGAATTGTCGGTCGAGAAGTCCGCCTTGCCCGTGCCGCTGACGTCGCATCCCTGCGGGTTCGCGGGGTAGGAGTGGTCCGGGTCATTGCAGTTGGAGCCAGGGTGCGCGCCGAGGACGTCGTAGTATTGCTTGATCTCGCCGCCGTTGTAGGCGTAAATCTGGCGCAGGTACTCAACATCATTGAGCGCGATAGATGGATCGTTCACGCCGGTCGGCGTCATGCCGCCGAAGACGACGACCGCCTTCGGATCCGTCTTCTTCACCGCCTGGAACCCCGCCTTGAGCACCGGCGGGTAGGCCGCAACGTTCACCTTGCCGCCCGTCTCGACCGCGTAGTTCTGCTCGTTCCAGATTTCGTACGCCTGCACCTTACCCTTATATCGCTGAGTGAGGAAGGACATGAAATCCGTGAAGTCTTGCGTTTTGGTCGGCAGGCCGCCCTTTGCGCCAACCCAGTCGGGCGACTTGACGACACTGAGGAGGATTTTCAGCCCCTTCGCGTTCGCGCCGTTGACGAACTGGTCCAGTTGCGCCGTTGTGTCGTTGCCGTAGCTGCCCTTTTGTGGCTCCATCGAGGCCCATTGCACCTGCTGGCGCACCCAACTAAACCCGGCGCCCTGCACATTCGCGTAGACCTTGTCGCGGGTGGCGGCGTCATTGCTCAATCCCCAGACATTGAATCCGTAGCCATCGCCGTTGTCGCCAACGTGGAGTTGTGTGAGATCGCCATTCGCCGCTACCGGCGCTTTCGTTGCGGTCATTGTAGAAGCGGCAGTGCCGCTCGCACTTGTGGCGGCACTCGTGACAGTGGCGGTCGTCGGTGCACTCGTCGGTGCACTCGTCGGGGCGACCGTCGCAGTCGCTGGTGGTGCGACCTGCGCTGCGACGGTTGGCGCGATGGTTGGCACGACGGTCGGTGGTGCGGTCGTTGGCGTCGGTGCGCTACTGCCGCCGCAGCCAACGAGCAGTACGATCAGAATAAGCATGAACCAGCGTCGCATAAACCTCGTATCCTTCCACTACACAACCGCCGCTCTACCCGCGACACCGTACACTGAGTGCGTGCGTTATGGCAAGTGGGAATGTCAGGTCATTGCGGCTGATCTGCGAGATGATCGGCGGAGGCGTGAACGCTCCAAAAGGCGAGCGCGGTCAGAAGCAGGCCGAAGATGACAAGGCCATTGAAGCCCCAGAGGTCCGCGAAAATGCCACCGATCCAGGTACCGAGCAGTTGCCCGCCACCGAGCAGCAGAGAATACAGCCCCATCACCGCGCCCCGTTCCCCCGGCATCTCTTCCGAGAGCGCGGCGAGATACGTCAGCGCGGCGGGGGCGAAGCCGCTCGCGACGATCACGCACAATCCAATCATGGGCAGGATGAACCAGAGTGTGTGATGCGCCCGCGCCGTGAGCGTCTGCGGGTTTTCGCCCAAGCGGTTGGCGATCGCGAGCAGCACCGAAATGGCGAGGAAACCGCTGAGGGCGATGCGCATCGCCACCGGGCGGCGCATCCGGGGGAGGATGAACGTCCACAATACCATGCCGACGATCAACATTGCGCCAAAGACACCGAGCAAAACGGCAATCGTCCCCTGATCGAAGCCGCCGACGAGCAACTGGTGCGGGAAGCGGAGGTCGGCGTCCCGTTGCTTCGGTTCGAGGGTCTTTGCCGCCGCCGTGGGCAGGCTGAACAGGAATTGGATGAGGCCGAGCAACGCGGCAAGTAGTGCGTTGACTGCCAGCCACGCCGGCACGAAGGCAAGCAACCGCGAGCGCTTCAGCAGCATGCGGTAGACGCCGAGCGCGGCCCGCCCAAGCCGTTCCGGGGCGGGTTGCTCGACGGCGGCGACCCGGCTCTCGACGACGGTTACGGAAAGGAGGACGACGGTCAGCAGATAGATCGCGAGGACCCCGAAAAAGGCGTGCACGTTGGCGAGGCCGTAGAGCACATTGCCAACCGGGATGCCAATCACCACGCCGAGAACGGTCGTCACCTCGAAAGCGGTCATCACGCGGACGCGGCGCTCCTCGCTATCGCCCGAAACGTCGGCGAGAAAGCCAAGCCCGGCGGGTGCCGCACACGCCGCCGAAATCCCTTCCAACAACCGACCGCCGGCGAAGACGAGGATGAGGACGACGCGCACCAGCCCTGTCACCTGCGTGCCCGCCACAGGGAGCAGCGTAACGAGCGCAAAAATGCCGGACGCCGCCGCGCCGCAGATGGGGCTAAAAATCAGGAATGGGCGCCGTCCGTGGCGGTCCGATAGATTGCCGAAGATCGGTGCGAGGGCGAGTTCGCTGATAAAGAAGACCGTGACGATGATCGAGGCGACCGTCGCGGAGCCGGTGACTTTCTGGGCGAGATACGTGGAGAGAATGCCATAGGAGGCGCGTGCGGCGATCCTGATAATGAAGTACGAGCCGATTGCCCCAACAATGCTGCGGAGCGGGTGGCGCGGGGGAGTCGGCTGGGGTGCGGGCGACTCCGTGCGTTTGGATTGCTCGACCGTTGAGGCCACACATCTCTCCTTCACCACATAGGATACCGCACCGCCGATGCCGACGCCACTACGAAAGACGTTTCCACGGCGGGAAACGTTGCAATGCTCGGGCTATTGTGTGCGAAAGACATGAACGATGGATGAACGCGGGAATGGGAAACCTCATCCCCTGCCCCTCTCCTTTGCTTTGGCAAAGGAGAGGGGTGTCTTGCATGAAGTGCCGTGGCATTCCAGCAGCATCTCGTCCCGTATTTGCTCCCCCTCTCCTTTGCTGTCAAGCAAAGGAGAGGGGGTCAGGGGGTTGAGGTTTCCCTTTCCCTACCGCAAACTCGGTGGCGGCTTGCGGGTCGGCGCGCGGTATGTCGGGCGGCGGGCGCGCGTCATCAGGCGACGCGCGGCGCTTGGTTGCCCGCCGCGTCGCTGGTTCGGTGCAAGCGAAAGGCGCAGGCCGAGGTCTATCAGAAACAGAACGAGTGCGACGATGGCGAACCAGCCCCACCATTCCTTAAAGCGCGTAATTGTGCCCGCTTTGCCGCCCGCATCCGTCGCTTCGCCAGGGCTGGCGAGCACCGTGCCGCCCGTGATCGCCGCGATGTCACTGAGCAAGGCCGTACCGCCGGGGGCGGGAGAATACTCCGCCGAATAGGGTACGGCGAATCCGCCCTCGCGCTGGACCGTCGCGCCGCCCGGTCGCTGCTGTGCGAGCGCGAGGCGGTACGCGCCGGGCGCGGCCGCCTGCACATGCACCTCGTACCGCCCCGGCCCGACTTGGGGCAGACGGACGGGGAACGACTTACCGTCCGGCGTGACGAGTGTGCCTGTTACGGGAAGGCTGTTGACGAATCGTCCGTCTACATCCGTCGCGTCCACGCCGATGATTACTTGATCGCCCTCGGCGTGCGTGTCCACGGTCAAGGCGGCGGTGTTCGGATCGGGGAGCGCCCAGAGCAGGGCTTGGTGCCAGAACTGCGCGTACTTCGCCCATCCTGGCCACTGCTTCGCGAACATCGTGCCGGTATCCGGCGTCCAGGCGACGACGCGACCGAGGCCATATTGCCACTGGGCGAGGATCGGGTCTTTCTGGCCGGATTCAAGGATAATATCGGCATTCGGCTTTGCTTCCGTCACTTGATAGCCGTCGAGGTTCGGCAGTTCTTCGGGCTTGATGTCGCCGATGATCGGGCTTGGCTTGATGACCGCCGCTTTGAAATTGCCCGTCCGAGTCGGTTGCTTGCCCGCCGACTGCGCCTCGTTTAGCGTGATCTGCGGTATCTGGTTCGCCGATGCGGCAAAGTAGTATTTGCCGCCACCGATGTCTGCGAGGTGTTGCAGCAGCTTCGTGTCGGCGTCGTTGCCGATGGCGATCGTCGTGAAGGTGATGCCGAGGTTGCGCATCTGGCTGATCAGCGTTTCGTAATCGCTCCGCCCCTGCGACTCGCCGTCGGTCATCAGGACGATGTGCTTGACGTTCGCGGTCGAGCCGCGCATCAGGTCGAGCATCTTCGCCATGCCGGCATAGATGTCCGTGCCGCCGTCCGCTCGGATGCCGTTGATCGCCTGATGAATCAAAGCGCGATTGTCGGTGAGCGCCTGCAGAGGCACGATCGCGTCCGCACCGTCGTTGAAGACGACGACCGATGTCTCGTCGCCCGTTTTCAGGGCGTCAATGCCGACATTCGCCGCCGTCCGGGCGAGCGAGATTTTCGGGTCCTTGCTCCCTTCACCGAAGTCCATGCTGCCGGAGCGGTCAATGATGATGCCGAGCGCCACCTGATCGCGCTGGTTGCCGGGGGCATAACCCATCTTGACGGGCAGCGCCTGCTCAAGCGGCGTGTCGAAGTACGCGCCGGAACCAAATGAGTTGTTGCCGCCGATGACGATCAGGCCGCGCCCGTTCGCCCGAACGGATTGCTGAATCGTCGTCATCTGATCGAGCGAGAGGTCTTTGGCGCTGACATCCACGAGGGCGAGGGCGTCAATGTCGCTCAAGACCGAGAGACGCGAGGGAATCTCCTTGGGGCTTTTCACCGTTACATTGACGCCGGTGCCCGCCAGCGCGTCGCGCAGTGGCTTGGCCGCGCCCGCCGTCCCCTCGATGAGCAAGACATTCGGCTTGCCGCGCACCGTCGTGACGATGCTCAGGAGGTCGTTCTCCGGAATGCGATTTTCGCCCTCCGTCACCTGGACAACGGCGCTGATGACATGTGTGCCGGGCGTCAGGCCGGGGAGCGTGCTGACATACCCGGCATTGCCGTCTGCCGCCGCGATGGGCGCGTCTTGTACATCCTGACCGTCTACGCGGATCTGGACAGTACCCTTCCACGGGTTATTGCCGGTCAGATTGACGCGAAGCGGCAACGTGTCGCCACCCCAGAGCGTTTCGGGCACGTCTACTGTCGCGACGCGCACATCAAGCGGAAAGGCGAGATCGTCCGTCTTGACGGGGGAGATGCGGACGCCATCACTCGCCGCAGCGTCGCTCTCCGCGCGGGCATCGCTCGTGTTTTCCTGTCCATCGGAGAGCAGGAAGACCTGACCGCCGCCACCGCGCGCGAGGATGGCGCGTGCGAGGCGAATGCCCGCCGCGATGTTTGTGTGATCCCGATCGACGACCGCCTCGGTCAGGCCACTGGCGATACGCGTGGCGTCGCGTGGCGTTCCACCGGGCGGATAGACGACAGTCGCCTTGCCGCCGAAGGCAACGATGCCGGCGCGTGTGCCGGTGGCGAGATGGTCAATCGTGTCGTTAATGAAGCGTGCCTGACTGGCCGTGGCGGACTGTGGAATCGAGCCGGAACGATCCACGACGAAAATGACGCTTTTGCCGGTAATATCGTAGGCTGTTACCGGCCCGGCGATCGCGACGACCACGCAGCCGACCGCGAGCAATCGGACAAAGGCGGCGGACAGCGCGACGCGTCGGCCGCGGAGCGCGACCCCGAGGATGAGGAGCGCAATGGGGACGATGAGCCAGAGGAACTCTGGGCGGCGGAGTGTCATGAGACGCGTCCCTTCGGAGAGGACTGAGGGGTACGACGCCTTCGTGGAATCCTCGGTCCCCGATTCTCAGTCTTGGATTTTCGGCGGCTAATCAGCAGCCACTCGGCGGCTAGTAAGATCAGAACCCCGGTGAGAAGCCAGGGCGCAACGCCGAACCCGCGTCGCTGCGGCGCATCGGCGGCACGCACCGTATTCGCGCCTCCCGCAATCGGTGACAGATCAATCGCGCGACCGGGCCGCAGATCGGACTCCAGTTCGTCGCCGACATTGACGGTAAAGGCGTCGGTCAGGATGTCCTTTCCGCCGCCAGTATAAACCACTTGATAGGTACCGGGGGTTTCGGTCGCGCCGAAGGGAAGGGGCGTTCGGTCCGCGCCGACGGGGAAGGTGCGACTCTTGCCGTCTGGTCGCGTCACGGTCACGCGCTCCGCCCCCTCGACGGGCGGGATCGAGACGGTATTGCCGGGCGTGACGCTGCCGGGGAGCGATGGCGGCACGAGGTAATCCGTGATATTCGCGATCAGGATTGGGAACGAAACGCGTGCGATAAAATTCGTCGCGTCCGGCGTGAGCGGCGCGGTCAGAACGACGATGCGCCGCCCGCCCTGCTCACCGCTCAGAAGGAGCGGCCCCTCATTCGTTTCGACCAGCGCG
>JBBSFO010000049.1:0-14398 GCA_038238655.1 Thermomicrobiales bacterium
ACGACCCTCTACCGGTATATCCAGATCAAGCAGCCAGCCGAGCCAACAACATAGGAGGGACCGATGCTCGGGCCGCCGAAGACGCGGGACTTGGATCGACCTGTGCTCATTTCCGTCGAGTCCTCCGTGCCGAAGGATCACCTCTTCCGGCATCTCCACCGCGTCCTCGATCTCTCCTTCGTGCGCGATCTCGTTGCTGACCGCTACGCGGCGGGCGGTCGACCGTCTATCGATCCCGAAGTCTTCTTCCGCCTGCACCTGCTCATGTTCTTCTCCGGCATTCGCTCGGAGCGGCAACTGCTGGAGCAGGCGAGCTATAACCTGGCGATGCGCTGGTATGCGGGGTACAACCTCGATAACCGCTGCCCGATCACTCCTCACTGAGTAAGATCCGTACCCGGCTTGGACTTCCGGTGTTCCGGCGTTTCTTTGAGGTGGTCTGCATCAGCCCGAGCGACGAGATCAATCGGCAGGTAGCGCTCGTGCTGCCCGAAGAGGCCCTCGACAATGACAAGGTATTTCGCGCCCACCATCGCGACGCGCCCGCACGATTCGCCATCGCTCCCAAGCGCGATCGAACCCTCACTGATGACAATTTTCCGTTCGTTGACCATTGCTCCATCCTTCCGCAGCGAATTCCCGGCACGGGCGCCGCTCCACGATTGGCGATGCGATCTCACCCCGGCAGATTGGGTTTGCCGAACTGCGCGTCGAGCGCGAGGTTGAGCTTGAGGACGTTGACGCGGGGCTGGCCGAAGATGCCGAAGGTCCGGCCATCGGTGTTCCGGTCAACGAGTTTCTGCACTACCTCGGGGGTGACTTTCTGCCCCACCTGCTGCCGGTTCTGGACAATGACCGCCACTTGCAGGCGCGCCGACTGTGGCGTGATGTGCGGGTCGAGGCCGCTGGCGGACGCCTCCACCAAATCCGCCGGGACGGTCGTCGCGTCGGGGAAGGACGCTTGCACCCCCGCGACGTTGGTGGCGACCGCGTCATGCTGACTCTGACTTGTCTGCGAGAGGTTGGACGCGGCGGACCCGCTATTCCCCGCATCGTACGGCGCAGGCGTGCCGCTGCTCGCAATCGCCGAGGGGCGGTTCTGGAAGTAGAACGGCTGATACTTGGGATCGAGCGCCTGCCCGATCAGTGACGAGCCGACGGGCTGACCGTCTTGCGTGATGATCGAGCCCTGGGACTGCCGCGGAAAGGCGATCCGCGCGATCCCCGTCATCACGAGCGGCGCGACAACGCCGAACGCGAGCGTGAAGATGAGCATGGCGATCAGCGCGGTCTTGAAATGACCGAGTGCGCCGGGCGTCTCGATCGGGCGCTCCTCCTCGTCCCGGCTCCGACCGAGCAGTGACATATCGGTGTCAGACATTTCTTGTTGCGTCTTCGTTGCCATCACGTTACCTTCCTCCCCCTTCTCCCGTGGGGAAGCGGGTGCCCTCTGGGCAGTGGGGGTTAGGGCCATTAAGTCAAATGCAGTACGGTCAGGATCACGTCAATCAGCTTGATGCCGACGAAGGGCGCGACAATGCCGCCGAGGCCGTAGATCGAAAGGTTGCGCCGCAGCGTCTTCGCCGCCGGTTCAGCCCGGTATTTCACGCCGCGCAACGCGACCGGGATGAGCAGGACGATGATGAGCGCGTTGAAGATGATCGCGCTCGAGATCGCGCTCTGCGGCGTATGCAGGCGCATCAGGTTCAACTGGTTTAATTCCGGGTACGTCACAGCAAACATCGCGGGGAGGATGGCGAAGTACTTGGCGATGTCGTTGGCGATGCTGAAGGTCGTCAACGAGCCGCGCGTCATCAGTAGTTGCTTGCCGACGGCGACGATGTCGAGGATTTTGGTCGGGTCGGAGTCGAGGTCCACCATGTTCCCCGCCTCCTTCGCCGCTGCCGTGCCGGTGTTCATCGCCACACCGACATCCGCCTGGGCGAGGGCGGGAGCGTCGTTCGTGCCGTCGCCCGTCATGCCGACGAGCCGCCCCTCCGCCTGCTGCTCGCGGATGATGCGAATCTTGTCCTCCGGCTTCGCCTCGGCGACGAAGTCGTCCACGCCCGCCTCCCGCGCGATCGTCGCGGCGGTGAGCGGGTTGTCGCCCGTAATCATGATCGTGCGGATGCCGATCCGGCGCATCTCCGCGAACCGCTCGCGAATGTGCGGCTTCACTGTATCCTTCAGATAAATGACGCCAAGTACCTCGCCATCGTCCATCACAGCCAGCGGCGTGCCGCCCTCCCCGGCAATCCGGTCGGAGACGGCCTGCAAGTCGGCGGGCGGGTTTGCTACCTGCCGGAGCACGGCGTCCACCGCGCCCTTCATCGTGCTGTGACCGTCGAGCCGAATACCGCTCATCCGCGTCTCGGCGGTGAAGGGGACAAATTCGGCGGTGTCGAGCATCCGGCGGTCGGGCGCGAAGCCGCGCTCCTCTGCCAATGCTACGATGCTCTTGCCCTCCGGCGTGTCGTCCGCGAGCGAGGAGCGCAAGGCGGCGTCGGTCACGTCGCGCTCCGTGTGCCCGCCGACCGGGATAAATTCGGCGGCGAGGCGGTTGCCGTAGGTGATCGTGCCCGTCTTATCGAGCAGCAGCACGTCAATGTCGCCCGCTGCCTCGACCGCGCGGCCCGAGGTGGCGAGAACATTGCGCTGCACGAGCCGGTCCATCCCGGCGATGCCGATGGCGGAAAGGAGCGCGCCGATCGTCGTCGGAATGAGCGCGACCAGCAGCGCGATCAGCGATGTGACGTTGACCGCCTGGCCCGAATAGATCGCGAAGGGCTGGAGCGTGACGACGACGATCAGAAAGATCAGCGTCAGGCCGGAGATCAGGATGTTGAGGGCGATCTCGTTTGGCGTCTTCTGCCGCGCCGCGCCCTCCACGAGGGCGATCATCCGATCGAGGAAGGTTTCGCCGGGATTGGCGGTGATCTCCAGCAGCAATGCGTCGGAGATGATCTGCGTGCCGCCCGTGACTGAGGAGCGGACATCGGTGCCCGGTTCCTTGAGGACGGGCGCGGACTCGCCAGTGATCGCCGCTTCGGAGACGTACGCCACGCCTTCGAGCACCGCACCGTCGCCGGGGATGATGTCGCCCGCCTCGACGCGCACGCGGTCACCGCGCCGCAACTGGCTTCCCGAAATGACCTCGACCGAGCCATCGGGCGCGACACGCTTGGCGGTGGTGTCGCGCCGGGTGCGCCGGAGGCTGTCCGCCTGCGCCTTGCCGCGCCCTTCCGCCATCGCCTCGGCGAAGTTGGCGAACAGGACGGTAAACCAGAGCCAGACCGAGATGGCGAAGACAAACGAGAGCGTTGCGACGCCCCCCGCAACTAGCCCTTTGATGAAGACAGCCGTCGTGATGACCGCGCCGACCTCGACGACGAACATCACCGGGTTGCGCGCCTGGAGGCGCGGGTCGAGCTTGGTGAACGAGCCGACGAATGCGCCTTTGATGATCTCCGGCGTCCACGCGCTCGTCGCGGGCTGCCGCTTCTCCGGCGTTTCCGGCGCGCTTGGTTCGAGTGTTGCAACCGACATTGGTGTCCCCTCTCCTTTCCGTTAGAACAACTTGCCGGCGCGCAGCAGCAGTTGCTCGACAATCGGGCCGAGCGCGAGCGCGGGGATGAATGAGAGCGCGCCGACGAGCAGCACCGAGCCGTCGAGCAAGCCAACGAAGAGCGGCCCGGTCGTCGGCAGCGTCCCGGCAGTTTCCGGCACGCGCTTCTTGGCGACGAGCGATCCGGCGATAGCGAGTACCGGCAGGATGGCGAGGTAGCGCCCGATCCAGATACCGACGCCGAGCATCGTGGTCCAGTAGTTGGTGTTCGCCGAGAGTCCACCGAACGCCGAGCCGTTGTTGCCGATCGCTTCGGCCCACGCGTAGAGCATTTCGGACAACCCATGCGGGCCGGCGTTGGCGAGCGATTCTGTCCCCGCCGTGATGACCGAGGAGATGCCCGCGCCGATCAGCAATCCGAAGGCGGCGAAGAGGATATAGAGCGTCGCCATCTTCATCTCGTACGCCTGAATCTTCTTGCCGAGGAATTCCGGCGTCCGCCCGACCATCAGCCCACCGATGAAAACGGCGATGATCGCGTAGATCAGCATCCCGTTCAGGCCGACGCCCACACCGCCAAAGATGACTTCGCCGAGCATGATGTTGAACATCGGTACCATACCGCCGAGCGGCGAGTAGGAGTCGTGCATCGAGTTCACGGAGCCGTTCGACGTGACGGTGGTCGTCACGGCCCAGATCGCCGACGGCGCGATGCCGAAGCGGACCTCCTTGCCTTCCATGTTCCCCTGCGCCTGCGAGACGCCCGTATCTGTGAGCGTCGGCGCGGCAGCCTGCTCGGCGGGATAGACGACCAGGATCCCGGCGACGTAGATAATCGCCATCGCGACGAAGACGACCAGCCCCTGGCGGAACTTGCGCACATAGCGGCCGAAGAGGAAGGGGAAGGCTGCCGAAAGGCTGATGATCGCCCACGTTTCGACGAGATTGGAGAAGGGAGTCGGGTTCTCATACGGGTGCGCCGAGTTCGTGTTGAAGAAGCCGCCGCCATTCGTGCCCAGTTGCTTGATCGCCACCTGGAAGGCCGCCGGACCGCGCGCGAGCACCTGCGGCGCGCCATCGAGCGCGCTCGTCACGGTCGGGTAGCCGGCGATCGTCTGCACGACCCCCTGGGACATAAGGACCACGGAGACGAGGACGGCGAGCGGCAGCAGGATGTAGAGCGCGCCACGCGTCAGGTCCACCCAGTAATTGCCGATCGTGCTGACATTGCGCCGCCGCCAGGCACGGCAAAAGGCGACCGCGATCGCCATGCCGCCCGCAGCGGAGAGGAAGTTCTGCACGGTCAGCCCGGCCATCTGCGAGAAGTACGAGAGCGTCGTCTCGCCGCTGTACGCCTGCCAGTTCGTGTTGGTCACGAAACTCATCGTCGTGTTGAAAGCGAGAGGCGCGTTCATTCCTTTGAATTGCTGCGGGTTGAGCGGCAGATGTCCCTGCACCTGCAATAACACGAAGAGGAACAGGAAGCCGACGATATTGCTCGCCAGAAAGGCGAACGCGTACGTCGTCCAGCGCATCTCCTTTTGCGGGTCGGTGCCGATCGCGCGGTAGAAGAGCCGCTCGGGCCTGCCGAAGACCTTGCCGAGCAGCGTCGGCTGCCCGGTGTAGACCCGATAGTAATAATCGCCGAGCGGCTTTGCCGTCGCGAAAATCAGCGCGACGGTGATGATAATTTGGAGCCAGCCATTGAACGTCATTGCGTCCTCCCCGAGAGACGATCGACCGATGTACTCGTGCGGCTAGAAAATTTCCGGCCGGATCAGCGCGTAGAACAAATAGCCCGCGAGCAGCACCGCGATTACGAGCAGAACGATATCGGGTACACCCATCTCCCTACATCCTTTCCGCAGCGACGACGAACCCATAGGCGAGCGCGCCGAGGACGATCATCACCAAGACAATCAGAACTTCACGAAGCATCTTTTTCTCCTTCTCACCATGACGAAACAATCCGCTGGAAATATGCGCCCGCTCATGGCAACGCCCCGCGCGAACTGTGATACGGGACGCTGACCACGACGGTATTCGGACGGAAGAGGAGTTGTGCCTTGAGCCGCAGCGCGGTCTGCGAGTGGAGGATTTGTTCCCACCAGTGCTGCGGCACGTACTCCGGCACAAGGACCATCAACACCGCGTGCGGGCGTTTCCGCTGCACGATGTTGATGTACGAGAGGAGCGGCGCGATCAGCGAGCGGTACGGCGATTCGAGGATGACGAGGTTGACGCCCGCGCCCCACCGCTCCCAATCGTGTTGCAGCGCCGCTCCCTCTTCGCTATCGTCCGTCACATGCACCGCGACGACCTGCGAAGAGAGGCGACGGGCATAGGCGAGCGCGTGGAGCGTCGCCTTGTTGATCGCCGCAACGGGGACGACGACGATCTGCTCGCTGCGTTCGTTGAGCAATGGATCGGTATCGCCTTCCACTGGCGCGAGTTCGCGTTCGACCCGCGTGTAGTGGCGGGAGATCGCCAGGAAGAGCAACACCAGCAGCGGGATGATCAATACCGTGATCCATGCACCGTCCGTGAACTTCGAGATGGCGATGACGAGCGAGGTGACGCCGGTGGTGACTGCGCCCGCACCGTTAATCAGCATGCTGCGCCGGTGATTGCCGGGCGTGTGCCGCCAGTGCTGCACCATCCCTGCCTGCGAGAAGGTGAAGGCGAGGAATGCGCCAATCGCGAAGAGTGGGATCAGTTGATTGGTCTGACCGTGGAAGGCGACGAGCAGCGCGCCCGACGCGACTGTCAGTGCGACGATGCCCGTCGTGAAGGCGAGGCGATCACCACGGAACTGAAACTGATGCGGCAAAAAGCCGTCCCGCGCGAGGATCGAGCCGAGCCGGGGGAAGTCCGCGAAACTGGTGTTCGTCGCGAGTAGGAGGATAAGGATCGTCGCCGACTGGATCAGGTAATACGGGATGCCCCGACCACCGAAGACTTGCGCCGCGACCTGCGAAACGACCGATTCGCCGTCACGCGGGACGATGCCGTACTGGCGGGCGAGGAACGAAACGCCGATGAACATCACCCCGAGCAGCGACGCGACCCAGGTGAGCGTAATCGCCGCATTCTTCGTCTCCGGCTTCTTGAAGGCCGGGATGCCATTGGAAATCGCCTCGACGCCGGTGAGGGCCGTGCAGCCATTCGCGAAAGCGCGCAAGATGAGGAAGAGACCGACCGATTGCGTCGCCGAAACCGCCTCGCGCGGTACCCCTGTCGCGGCGGCATCGCCGGTCAGGACACGGAACAGGCCGACGCCGATCAGGGCGAGGATGCTGACGATGAAGAAATACGTCGGCAGCGCGAAGATATTTCCCGATTCCCGCAGGCCACGCAGGTTACCAAGCATGACGATGACGAGCGACGCGAGACAGAGCGGCACGGTGTACGACGCGAGCGACGGGAAGGCAGAGATGAGCGCGAGCACACCCGCCGAGACACTGACCGCGACATTGAGAATGTAGTCCACCATCAGTGAGCCTGCCGCGATCAGGCCGGGGATCGTGCCAAGATTCTCGCGCGCGACAATGTACGATCCGCCACCGCCGGGATAAGCCGGGATCGTCTGGCGATAGGAGATCGAGACGAGCGCGAGCAGGGCGAGGATGGCAAGCGAGATCGGCATGACGTAGCGAAACGCCGCCCCGCCCCCGAAGACGAGGATGACGAGCAGTGCCTCGGTGCCATAGGCAACGGAGGCGAGCGCGTCCGAGGCGAGGATGGCGAGGGCCTTGGTCTTCGTCAGCCGCTCGTGCGCCGCCCCGGCCGTCGGGATCGGGCGACCGATCAAGAAGCGCTTGACTCCCGTGGCGACACGAATAAATCCGGTCGTTGGCAGACTCGCGGCTTCGCCCACGACATAATGGTCCGGCGTCACCTCGGTAAAAGCGCGGGAGTGCGGCCGCAAGACGCGCACATAGCGGTTGCCCGGCAGCGCGCCGCGTCGCTCCTCGTGCCAGTTGATTTCGGGCATTGCACGGCGCGCGGAGGCATCACTGCGCTCCGTGCGCACCTTGCTCATCACGTCCATCCTCCAAGGGAGTAGTCGTCGGTACCAACGCAGACAGGAAACCCACTATGAAGACAGTTGGCTCTTTACGATGCGTAGTGCCCTTCGGTCGTCCGCGCGATCCTCGGCACGCGACCCGACGAGCGCGGGATTCACCACAATGACCTGAAGCGCCGAAAAGGGCGCGACCGCAATCGGTTCGGCCATCGGCGCGGCCATGTCTTCGGTCGCTATCGTCCCGACGAACCGCACGTTCCACGTCGCATCGCGGATCACTGCCGCGATGATCCCGAAGTGGAGGGCGAGCGCGCCACGAAGACCTTTCGGCGCATCAAGCAGGACGAGATCCGCACGATAATGTGCCGCACCGGTGCGGATCGCCGTCGCACGGTCGCGCGCCTGCACGCGCACGAAGCGCAGGGCGACGGTGCGGGGCAGGATGCGTTCCGCCTCGTCCCGTGCGTGGAAGAGCTGCCGTTCGGCGCGGCAGACCTGCTTCCAGATCGCGCCGGCTTCAGCATCCACCGGCAGCCCGCCGGGGACGATCACGGCGGCCATTACCGTGACGCGATCGCCCGGACGCGCGATCCGGGACGTTTCGCGGAGGGCACACGCAACACGTGACGCATCGAAATAGGGGATAAAAACGTGCATGGCGCCGTCACTCCTGTTCCGCAGCGGCGTTGGATATACCGACCGTCGCGATCAGTTCGATCAAGGAATCCATCGGGAAGGGCTTGGTGAGCACGGCATCGGGCCGGAACTCCGCGATTCGTTTCGTGGAAGGCGGCACCGCCGAATACACGATCACCGCGACGTGATGGCGGACTGCCCGGAGCCAGCGCAGCACTTCCCATCCCGTGCCGTCCGGCAGGTTCACATCGAGCAGCACGACATCCGGCAGCCGCGTCGTCATTGCCGCGATGGCGTCGCCCACCGAGTCTACGGCGATCAAGCGATGACCGCGCTGCACGAGATTGCGCGCGATGATCGTCCGCAACGGCGTTTCGTCCTCTACAAGCAGGACGCTACGGCCCGTGACGCGCGCCTGGTCGTGTGTTCGCATGTCTCCCCCGACCATCACCATGATTGATCCTGTCCTTTCTCCATCGAGAAGTCGTGCGAGTACGCGAGCACACGCCAGCGGTATCTCTCGTGAGAGATAGGATAGGGGCAGGGGCGTCAGGGAAAGGTAAAGGTTTCAGCGGCGGGCATAAGAGTTTCATAAAGAAGCACGAGGGGAGCAGAGTGCAACCTAGCCCTCATTGCTCATTGCTCATCGCTGATGAAGCGGTAGCCGACGCCGGGTTCGGTGATGAGGATGCGCGGGCGGGCAGGGTCGGCTTCCAGTTTGCGACGCAGTTGGTTGATATAGACGCGCAGATACTGCGCCTCGTCGCCGTACTCCGGCCCCCAGACGCGCTGCAAGAGCATTCGCTGCGTCAGCACCTTGCCCGCCGCGCGCGCCAACTCGACCAGCAGTTGCCACTCGGTCGGCGTCACATGCACCGCCGCGCCGTCACGGGTGACGATCCGCCGCACGAGATCAATCGCGACCGCACCGGCGCGGATCACCGGATCGGCGGTGGTCTGCTCGGGGCGGTGGCGCAGGGCGACGCGGATGCGGGCGAGCAGTTCGTTCATGCTGAAGGGTTTGGTGAGGTAATCGTCCGCGCCGAGGTCGAGCGCCGTCACCTTGTCCCGGTCCTCACCGCGCGCCGAAAGGACGATGATCGCCGGTGCGGGCGCGGGCGCAGGTGCCCTTTGGGCAGCCTGGGTGGGAGTTGACCACGCACGCACCTCCCGTACGACATCGAAGCCGCTCTTGCCCGGCATGATGAGATCGAGGATGACGATGTCCGGCGGGTGGAGCGCGAGCAGGTCGAGGGCTTCCTCGCCGTCGCTGGCGGTCTGCACATCGTAGCCGTGTCCCTTGAGCGCGGCGCGCAGGGCGCGCAGGATTTGCGGCTCGTCGTCCACGACGAGAATGCGAATTGGTTGCGTGCTCATGCCGTCACCACACCGGCAGGGTGCGCCCGTTCGACCAGCAACGGCAGCGGTGTGAGCGGTAATGTGAAGGTAAACGTCGAGCCGTGTCCGACGACCGATGCGACCGCGATCGTGCCGCCATGCGCCTCGACGAACCCTTTGCAAATGGCGAGGCCGATCCCCGTGCCGCCGATCCGCCGCGCCCGTCCCTCGCGCGTGACACGATAGAAGGTATCGAAAACATGCGGCACGTCCGCCGGGGGGATGCCGAAACCGTGATCCGCCACCCGCACGCGAATGTTCTCTCCCTCGCAATCCACCGTGACGGAGATTTCCGTACCGGGGTCGCTGTACTTCGCGGCATTCTCGATCAGATTGGCGAGCACTTGCGCGATCTCGACGAAATCGCAGGCGACGGGCGGCAAATCGGGTTCGACGTGCACGCGGAGCGGGTGCATCTGGAGGAGAGGCACGAGGCGATCCGTGACGCTGGCGACCAATTCACCAAGTTCGGTCCATTCCTTCTCCGGCTTGAGTGCGCCACCCTGAATACGCGTCAGGTCGAGCAAGTTGGCGACCAGCCGGGCGAGGCGATCCGTCTCCTCGTCAATCGCGGTCAGGAACTCGCGCCGCGTCGTGGCATCCCAGGCGATCTCCTCTTGCAGCAGGCTCGTCGCGGACGCTTTGATCGAGGCGAGCGGCGTGCGCAGATCGTGCGAGACGGCGGCGAGCAAGGCGGATTTCAAGCGATCCGCCTCTTCCAACGCGGCGGCGCGCGTCGCTTCCTCGATCAGTCGCGCGCGGTCAATGGCGAGCGCGGCCTGATTGGCAAAGGTCGTCAGCAGACGGCGTTCGGCGGCGGAATAGTCGGCGGCGCGGACGGCGGCGACGCCCATCACGCCGACCGCCCCGCGCGCCGCGCGTACGGGCACGTAGAGGACGCGGCGCCCGCGCGGCAGCATCGTCGCGCCCTCGCGCTCCGGGCCATGCGGGCGATAGACGCGGTGCGGGCTGCCGACGCCCGCTGGGATGCCTGTCGCGAAGACATGCGCGGCGACTGCGGCATGCTCGCGATCCCGCACATACGTACCGGCGGCGACTGCGGGATAGGCGAGGCGGACACGGAGCGCGTTCGTTTGGTCGGGATCGGGGAGCAGGACCGCAGCCGATTCCAGCCCGAAAACGCGCGTCACCTGCTCGACAACGGTGGCGAGGACGGTATCGAGCGTGACATCGGCAATCAGTTCCGTACTGAGGCGGGAAAGTGTTTCCGACTCCATTGCCCGCCGCCGCGCTTCCCGCTCCCGCTCCTGCAAGCGGCTGACGAGTTCGCTCGTCACCCCGGCGACGATCAGGAAGACGAAAAGCGCGACGATGTCTTGCGGCGCGCCGACCGTGAACGAGTAGAAGGGGGGAAGGAAGAAGAAGTTGAAGGTAAGGAAGCCGGCGACCGAGGTGAAGATGCCCGGTCCCACCCCACCAAGCGTCGCGGTCGCCAGGACGATGACGAGGTAAATGAGTGCGGGAGTGACGCTCGTCAGATGCGCCCGATTCGGCTCGGCGATCACCGTAACGAGGGCGATACCGATCACCCCAAGCACATAGCCGCGCCAGACGCGCCACCCCGCCCGATTGAGTATCGCCACCGCTCGCAGCATCGCATCCTCCCCAAATCACATTGTCTTATCACATGATACCGCGTGCTGACCGAGTGTTTACGGCATAGACGGTCGTACGGGGAGCGATGCAGGCGTCGAATGCACGAGATATGACGGTCCTTGGGATCATTGGTCATCCGGGAAAGAGAGCGTTGGTAGTCCGTGACCGATGCATCGGCAAAGAACGTTTGCATAACGGCGATCATGCGGCGGGCCTGTGTCTTGGTAGTGAATCCGAGTGCAACGAGATTCCGCCGGGTTCCTTCGAGGATCTCATCCGTCCAATGCACTCGGCATAGACCCTTCTCCGCCGCACGGAGGATGGTATCGCGCACTGAGAGAGGAATGAGGACAGTCGCATCGAGGACGACAACAGGGATCGCCACGCAACGCGTCAGGAAGGATCGGGGAGCAAAACGCGGTAGTCGGCATCGTCCATTCCCGCCGCCTCGCCCATGCGCGTCAGTTCACGGAGACCTTCACGGCGAATCGCATCGCGTTCCCGCTTATATGCGAGCATATCGTCCCGGCGAATAGCGCGGCGCGCACCGGCGCCGACAGCAGGGATTGTGCCCGCATCGAGCAGCCCGACGAGATAGGACTGTTGGACATTAAGCAGGTCTGCGGCCACCTTCAGCGTCAGCCGCTCATGTCCATGCGATGCATCGCGATTCGGCACGGGCGCTTGTTTCTCCGTTGCCGCTGTCTCGTCTATCGTTCGTGACATTATGCTGATTCCCTTTCGTCATGTACCGTACTCAGTATAGCATTCCGCGAAAGAGCGGCACACCGACCACGCGGATGGGCACGGGAAAACCGTCTACAATAGCAACAGCGACCGGATAGTGAGCGTGCGATGAGTACGACGGGGAAGGGGCGGAGCGTGAGGCAGCGGATTGACCGATGGCGCGGGCCCGCACGGGTGCGCGGTCTACGATGGGCACTCCTATTTGCCCTACTCTGTACCGCATGCACCGGCACAAATACCCCGACCGCAACGCCGCAACGCGCAACACCGACCTCATCCGCGCAATCGGCACGGCAACCGACAGCGGCCGGTTCGCCCATCGCAACCGGCATCCCGCCCAGTACTGGCCTGCTGAGCGAGGGCGTGCATGCGACGGGCGCGGACGGCTGGCACGCGGCGGGGATCACCGGCAAGGGCGTGCGGATCGGCCTCATTGATATCGGCTTTCTCAACTATACGCAGATGCTCGGCGGCGCGACGGTGACGGTGCGCTCCTTCCGCGCGGACGAGGAAATCGCGGACTCACCCGCGTCCGCCGACACGATGCATGGCACGGCGTGCGCCGAGATCGTCCATGAAATGGCACCGGATGCCGAGCTATTCCTCGCTGCGACCGACACCACCGGCAGTTTCCTCGCCGCGATACAGTGGCTCATCGCCGATGCCCATGTCGCGATCATCTCGACCTCGCTCGGCTTCTACGGCGATTACCCGACGGATGGTTCGAGCATGCTGGCACAGGCCGTAGACATGGCGAAAGCGGCAGGTGTTTTTTTCGTCAAGTCCGCCGGTAATTTCGCCGACAAACATTACAGTGCGCCCTTCACCGACACGGACGGCGACGGCTTCCACGACTTCCCCGGCGGCAAGGCGAAGGACGGCATGGCGGTGAAGATGACAGGCGATCCCTTCGAAATCTTCCTCAACTGGGACGACTGGAAGCAACCACACGTCAACTACGATCTGTATCTTTTCAACAGTGCGGGGCAGGAGGCGGCGCGCAGCGACACGGATCAAGCGCGCACCGGCAAGCGACCCGTCGAGCACATCACGGGCACGCTCCCGACCGGGACGTATACGCTGAAGATTAAAAAAGTGACCGCGCGCGACCCCGATCTGCCGATGCACCTGATCATTCGGGGCGGGCTACCAGAGCAAACGACACCCGAGGGTAGCATCACCGTGCCGGGGGACGCGCGGGGTGCGGTCGCCGTCGCCGCGATCAATGTGCGGACGGAAAGCGTCGAAGCCTTCTCGTCGCATGGCCCGACGCTGGATGGTCGCGCCAAACCGGATCTCGGCGCGCCGGATCGTGTGGCGAACGGCGCGTACGCATCGGTTGGCGTGGCGAACTTCCTCGGCACGAGCGCGGCGGCGCCCCACGTCGGCGGAGCGGCGGCGCTCTACAAACAGGTCGTGCCGGACGCGACGCCGGACGCGATCCTCGCCTTTCTTGCCCAGCACGCGGGCACGCCACAGGGCACGGAGCGGGGCACGAACATCACCGGCAGCGGGCGACTCGACCTCGGCGCGGCTCCCGGCATGCCGAATCCCGGCACGGTCCAACCCGCCGCCCCATCCACCCCCACTGCGCCGCCCTTCGGCCCGCGCTTTGCCGACGATTTCTCTGCCCCAACCAGCGGCTTACCACCGCAGGGATATGGGAGCGGCGGCTATCGCGTGCGGGCCGACGTCGGCGTGCTCACCGCGCTCGTCTATCCCCCGCCGCCCCTCCCGGTCGGGGATGCAGTCTACGCGGTGCAGGCGCGCAAGACGGGCGGCGCGGACGACGCGATGATGGGCCTCGTCGTGCGGCGTGTGGACGAACGGAACGCGCTCTTTTTCGTGATCGCCAACGACGGCGCATTCAATGTGCTGGCGAAGGTGAACGGTAGCACGCGCTCGCTCACCGGCGGCTGGCAGCCGAGCGCGGCAATCACGCCGGGCGAAACAAACACGTTGCGCGTCGAGGCGACGGGCGGCACGTACGCCTTGCTCGTCAACGGCCACCTGATGACGCGCGTTGTTGTGCCGGAGAACAGCGCCCCCGGCGCCTTCGGCCTCCTCGCGGAAGGTGGCCGACAGGGCGGCGGCGAGATTACCTTTGTGCAGTATGCGGTGACCGCGCCGGGATCGCCCTGATCGGTGGCCGACCCCGTTCACAGCCGGTCCTTATTCCCAATAGATGACACATCCGACCATCCGTCACTCCTTCTCGCTCGCGCTTGATCGCGCCAAAATTATCCATATCGCCCGATACTCCGTTGCCCAGGTCAGCCGACCCGTGCCCGCGGGAAGGGGATGATCGCGCCCGTTGGCTTCTCTTCCTCCACCTTGCGCGCCGCGACATCGCGTGCGGAGTTGCCAAAGTACCCCTCGCCCTTCGCCGCAACCACCCGATGCAGCGC